>JAOAHS010000003.1 GCA_026415135.1 Calditerrivibrio sp.
CCAACATCATTAGAATTTCTTCAAAAAGCCAAAAATCGCACAGACAACCTACTCATGCCCCACAAGGCTATGGGTAGAATGCATGATATCTCAGAACAACTTTGCTCCATCTATCATACACTTACACCTAAAATAGAAAAAGCTGCTGTATTTGTAATGGCAGGTGATCACGGGGTTGTGGAGGAAGGAGTATCACCTTTCCCACAAGAAGTTACTGGATTGATGTTTAATTGCTTTCTAAATGATTTAGCGACCGTAAGTGTTTTAGCAAAATTTGAGGGGATTGACATAATTCTTGCCGATATCGGTTCCAAATACGATTCATCCAACATTCAAAAAGCTAAGAATGAATTTGTGCTAAGAAAAGTAGTAAATGGCACAAAAAATTTCACCAAAGAACCAGCGATGACAAAAGAAGAAGC
This sequence comes from Calditerrivibrio sp., assembly GCA_026415135.1. Lineage (NCBI taxonomy): Bacteria > Pseudomonadati > Deferribacterota > Deferribacteres > Deferribacterales > Calditerrivibrionaceae > Calditerrivibrio > Calditerrivibrio sp. The sequence continues at coordinate 423 of JAOAHS010000003.1, forward strand.
ACAAAAATGTATAGAAACTGGTTTTGAGATAACCTCAAAATATATAAAAGAAAAAAACTTAGACATAGTCCTTACAGGTGAAATGGGTATAGGCAATACAACACCCTCATCAGCTATTGGTGCAGTCATCACAGGGAATCCAGTGGAAATTATGGTTGGTAAAGGAGCAGGCCTTTCTGCTGAAGGTGTATCAAAAAAAATAGAGGTGATCAAAAAAGGTATAAATCTTCACAAACCAAACCCAAACGATCCCTTGGATATATTAGCCAAAGTTGGAGGAGCAGAAATTGGTGCCATAGCAGGTACAATCATAGCTGCAGCATACCATAGTATTCCTGTAATTATAGATGGCTTCATATCAACAGCTGGAGCCCTCATCGCTTATAAACTCAACCCCATTGTAAAAGAATATATGTTCGCTGGTCATTGTTCAGAAGAACCTGGACACATAAAAATGCTCGAATACCTTGATCTTACTCCAATACTAAACCTAAAAATGAGGTTAGGAGAAGGAACAGGGGCAGTTCTTGCTCTACCCATTATAAAGCAAGCAGCAAATATGTTTGTAAATGTATCCACCTTCGATGAAGCTGGGATCCCAAAGTAGCACCTATATTGCCTTGACAGTCAATATGTTTACCTGTATATATCGCGAAAGGGGGTAACATGAGGATTAGACTCTCGTTAATATTTGTACTAATACTACTTACCACAGCGGTATATGCCAAAGAAACTATCACTATCTTTGCCGGTGCCGCAAGTAAACCCCCTACTGAAGAAGTAGCAAAACTCTTTGAAAAAAAGACAGGGATCAAGGTCGATATAATCTTTGGGGGATCAGGTTATGTTTTATCCCAAATGGAGTTAAGCAAGACAGGAGATCTCTACTTTCCTGGCTCATCAGACTATATGGAAGTAGCAAAAAAGAAGGGTTTGATCTTAGCAGACACTGAAAGATACGTTGTCTATTTGGTACCAGCAATAAATGTCCAAAAAGGGAATCCCAAAAAGATAACCTCACTAAAAGACCTTACAAAACATGGAATAAAGGTTGCCATAGCAAATCCAGAGGGTGTCTGTGTTGGTTCCTATGCAGTTGAAATAGTTGAAAAATTCTTAAATAAAAAAGAAAAAGAACAGTTCAGGAAAAACATTATCAACTACACTGAAAGTTGTGAAAAAACTGCTACCGCAATATCCCTCAAAGCTGTGGATGCTGTTATCGGATGGAGCGTCTTTGAGCATTGGGACTCAAATAGAATAGAAACCATCAAACTCAAAAAAGATGAAATCTTAAGAATAGGTTATATACCTATAGCAGTAACAAAGTACTCAAAAAATAAAGACTTAGCTCTACGCTTTATAGATTTTTTGACATCAGAGGAAGGCAAGGCTATCTTCAGGAAATACAAGTACTTTATGACGCCGGAAGAAGCCTTTGCATGGCTTGGGGGAAAAAAACCTATTGGTGGTGAATACATTGTTCCCCAGGAATGGATAATAAAATAAAGTTAAGATGCTTAAAAAAGTAGCCATTGCATCCAGTTTGATTATTTTTCTGCTCTATGTAGCACTAATTTTATCACTACTTTACTTTTATAAAGGATCTATTTTTTTTGAAACAATCACATCAGAAAGAGTCATCTTTTCGATCAAGATTAGCATTATAACCGCAACTATCGTTACCTGTATTTCACTAATTATCTCAGTACCAGCTGCCTATGCCCTTTCAAGATACGATTTTTGGGGCAAAAGTCTCATTGATACCTCTCTTGAACTACCTATGGTAATTTCACCTGCTGCACTTGGTGCTCTACTTCTAATCTTTTTTAACAACCCTTTTGGTGAATGGATACAATCCAACATTGCCCAGTTTGTTTTTACAACAAATGGTATTATACTTGCCCAATTTGTTACCACTGTTGGCATTTCAACACGTCTGATTAAAGCTACTATTGATGAAATACCCCAGAGATATGAAGAAGTAGCTCAATCTTTAGGCGTTTCACCGATAAAAGTCTTTTTTACCATTACCCTACCTCTTGCCAGAAAAGGTTTATTAGCATCAGCGATACTCACCTGGGCCAAGGCTATTGGTGAATTTGGAGCTACTATTACAATCGCAGGCTCTATGGCTATGAAAACGGAAACACTACCTATAGCTATCTTCATGAAACTTTCAACAGCGGATATAGAACGTACAGTAGTCCTTATATTGATTCTTCTTTCAATTGGTCTTTTTACCCTTTATGCAGTTAGGACACTGATGAAAGGAGATACTTGATTGTGCTTTCTTTAAAAAACATAACCATATCAAATAAAAACTTTCAGATAAATAATCTAAACTTAAATATAAAATCCCAAACAATACATTGCCTACTGGGACCCACTGGATGTGGTAAAACGACACTACTGGAAGCCATTTTAGGACTTAGACGTTTGGAAAAGGGCGAAATTATCAGAGATAACATAAGAATAGATATGCTACCTGTCCACAAAAGGGGATTTTCTTATGTCCCACAGGATTTAGCACTCTTTCCCCACTTAACAGTTAGAGAAAACATACTGTATAGTGTCAAGTACACATCAATCGATAATACAAAAAAGGGTATTAGCCACTCAGATGAAATTACAGACCAACTTGGAATAGTCCATCTTATGGATAGGAAGGTGGCACATCTAAGCGGTGGTGAAAAACAAAGGGTAGCTTTAGCAAGGGCTTTGGTATCTGGGAATGAATATATTCTTCTTGATGAACCCTTTTCCGCTTTACACGAAGGACTAAAACGGGATCTCTGGTTTCTCATGAAGGATATTCAAAAAAAATATAAAAACACATTTATAATGATAACCCACAACTTAGAAGAAGCTTTTTTTCTGGGGGATGACATAAGTGTCATGATCGATGGTTCCATAAAACAATCGGGAGCCAAAGAAGAGATATATAAAACACCAAAGAGTAAATTAGTGGCTGAATTTTTAGGCATCAAAAACATTTTCAAGGCTGAAAAGGTATCTGAGAATCTATTATATGTTGAAGAACTTGGAACAACAATCACCGTTTCCCCAGAGGTAACAGAGCGTTACTATAACACCCCAGAGATACATATAGGTATCAGATCCGAACATGTTATGATCTTAAGAGAGGATCTTAGAAAAAAAGATCAAGAAAATATGCTCGATGGCATTATTTATAGAATATATTGCAAAACAGACTCCCATACTGTTGTTTTCAATCCACATACAGGTTCAAAACTAATAGAGATTGAAGTACCTGCATACGCTTTTAGCAAGCTCTCCTTATCTGAAGGCCAAAACATTAAAATCTGTCTTACAAAGGAGAACATTTTTCCAATTTTATAGAATTTAGTTTACAAAAAATTTTTTTAAGCTATCTTTTATAGCTTATAAAACTTAGGTGAAAACATGAAGGGATTTCTTACTGCCTTAACCTTTCTTACAATTTTAAAGATAAACTTAAAAAACTACGATAGTAGATCGGCAGTCTACTTTTTCCCCATTGTAGGACTTTTAATCACTATACCAGTTTATTATATCTTAAAGGCCGAAATCTATTCAAAAGAGCTTATTGCAATAATTTATCACATACTTATCACTGGTGGATTACACCTGGATGGATTAGCCGATACTTCCGATGCCCTTTTTTCCCATAGAGATAGAGTTAAAAAACTTGAAATAATGAAAGACAGTAGAATAGGAGTATTCGGAGCTCTTGCTTTAGTTATAGCTATACTTTTTCGATACGATATATACACCCATATCCAACCAATCTCAGTGATTCTTGCAGGCATATATTCAAGATTTGGTGCATTGATCATAATGAAAGCGCTACCTTATGCAAGGGAAGAAGGTACTGGGGCTTTTTTTAAAGATATAAACTTATCAGACTTTAAAATTGTTTTCACTGTTTTACCCTTTATATGCATGATGTTATTGACATTTTATCAATTTATATACATAAGCATATTTTTTTTAATAACAACAATACTTTTTTTAGCCATCTACAAAAAATCCATCAACGGCTGGACCGGTGATATGATAGGCGGATATATGGAGAGCTCAGAACTCATTTTGATGTATAGTCTTTTATATTTCTGTTGACATTTTTATCTGTTGGAATAGGATAAAATTTTGAGGTATAAATGTTGACATTTGAAGATGGTATAAAACTTTTTGAAAAAGATCTTCTGGACTTGGCAGAGATTGCCAATACAATACGAAAACAAAAACACCCTGACGGGGTAGTAACCTTTGTAATCGATCGTAATATTAACTATACAAATATCTGTGTCTGCAAGTGTAAATTCTGCGCATATTACAAAGATATCCAGGATAAAGATGCCTTTGTTATAGATTTTGATACTCTAAAAAAGAAGATTCAGGAAACTGCAGAGCTTGGTGGTACCCAGATACTACTTCAGGGGGGATTACACCCATACCTGAAGATCGATTTCTATGAAGAGATGCTTAGGTTTATAAAATCAAATTTCAATATATGGATCCACGGTTTCTCCTCTCCTGAAATAGACCATATAGCCAAAATCAGTAACCTGAGCATAGACGAGACCCTCGATAGGCTCGTAAAAGCAGGTTTAGACTCAATACCGGGAGGCGGTGCAGAGCTTTTAGTGGATCAAGAAAGATCAAGGATAAGCCCATATAAGATAGACTCCGCCAGATGGCTTGGTATTATGGAAACTGCCCATAAAAAAGGGCTTAAGACCACTGCCACAATGATGTTTAAAAAAACTGATACCCCCTCCATGATTATTGAACATCTCACAAAGATAAGGGATCTACAGGATAAAACAGGAGGATTTACAGCTTTTATCCCCTGGCCTTTTCAACCAACCAATACAGAATTAGGTGGTGAAAAAGTAAGCGCAGTGTATTACTTAAAAGTTTTAGCTATTTCAAGGATATACCTGCACAACATAGACAATATTCAGGTATCATGGGTTACACAAGGACCAGATATCGGTCAGATCGCCCTTTATTTTGGGGGCAATGACTTTGGTAGTCTTATGATCGAAGAAAATGTTGTGGCAGCATGTGGTGTATCCTATACCCTTTCCCTTGAAGACATACTACACTTCATAAAAAAAGCCGGCTTTATACCTGTTCAAAGGGACATGCGATACAACTATATTAGGAGATACGATTGAAAAAAGATCTTTTAGACATTTTAGTAGAGATTTCTGAAAAAATGGCTTCAACTTTGCTGATAGATGACCTTTTACGGGATATCCTAAAAATAGCCCAGGAATATCTATCTGTAAAAAGAATCTCAATAATGACCATTGAAGGGGAGCAACTCGTTATAAAAGCTGCCGTAGGGCTTAACATCGATTACAAAATGGTAAAAATCCCATTGGGGCATGGGGTGAGTGGAAAGGTAGCCGTAACTGGGGAAACAATCGTTCTTAACAGAACTGAAAAAACCCACAAAGAATTGGGTTATGATACAGCTTCTTACATGTCTGTCCCCCTTAAGATAAAAGACAAACTGATAGGTGTTTTAAATCTTACTGACAAAGAAGACGATTATTTCTTCGATGATGATATAAAGATAGCAAAATATATTGCCTCCCAATGTGCCATATCGATAGAAAAAGCCCAACTTTACGAATCGATGAGGAAATCTGAAAATCTCCAACTCATTGGCAAATTTACCAGCACAATCATTCACGATATAAAAAATCTTCTAAATATCGTTCAGAACTATGTAGAACTGTTAGAAATCGAATCTGAAAATGAAAAAGATTTCAAAGAATATGTGGATAGTATTTATACAGAGTTAAAATTAATTCATGGTTTGGTAATGGACATTCTCGACTTTTCTAAAAATCAGATATCCCTCAAAGTATCCACAATTAGACTTGATGAATTTATGGACTATATAATCAAACATACAAATATTATGCTACGACCATATAATATAGAATTTGAATTTGACTATCCGAAAGGCATTACATTCTCAGGGGATAATGATAAACTCTTCAGGGTACTTTTCAATCTTATAAACAACGCTGTAGATGCCGTAAATGAAAAGGGAAAGATAAAACTTTTGGTAAATGCTGATAATGAAGCATTGATATTCGTCATCGAAGATAATGGCAAAGGGATACCTGAAGATATGATAGGTAAGATATTTGACCCATTTTATACCTCTGGGAAACAAAAAGGTACAGGCCTGGGACTTGCAGTAGTAAAGGATATTATCCAAGCACATAAAGGGGAGATAAGAGTGGAATCTAAAATAGGTGAATATACCAGATTTTTTATAAAGATACCAATACACAACAAGGTATAAAAAAGTGCATAATCGTATCATCATAAAAGGTGCAAGGCAACACAACCTAAAAAATATATCCCTTGAAATACCAAAAAACAGTCTGGTAGTTATCACAGGTGTAAGTGGCTCAGGGAAATCTACATTAGCTTTTGATACCCTTTATGCAGAAGGACAAAGAAGGTACGTAGAATCACTTTCTGCCTATGCAAGACAATTCCTTGAGCTTATGGAAAAACCTGATGTGGATTCGATAGAATACCTTTCCCCAGCAATCAGTATTGAGCAAAAATCTATAAGTAAAAATCCAAGATCAACTGTAGGGACTATCACAGAAATATACGACTATCTGAGACTACTTTTTGCCAGAGTAGGAGATGTTTTCTGCCCGGCATGTGGGGAAAAAATAGAAAGTTTTACCCCCCAACAGATCACTGATATCATAATGGGGCTACCTGAAAACACCAAAATTGAGATTTTATCACCGGTTGTTTTTGGGAAGAAAGGTGAATTCAAACAACTAATGCAAAAGCTCCTCAAAGATGGTTTTGTAAGAGCATACATAAATAACCAACTTGTCAGGCTCGAAGATGACATCACATTAAACAAAAATCAAAAACATAATATCTCAGTAGTAGTAGATAGACTGAAGGTAAAACCTGACATAAAAAGGAGATTAACCGATTCGATAGAAACAGCACTAAAGTTATCAGAAGGACTTGTAGAGGTATTAACTGAGCATGAAAAAACACTCTACAGTGAAAAATTTGCTTGTGCAGCTTGTAATATCAGTATCCCAGAAATAGAACCAAGAACATTTTCTTTTAACAACCCTTTTGGAGCATGCCCTGAATGTGAAGGTTTAGGGGAAAAACTGATTTTTGATGAAGAATTGATAGTCCCTGATCCTACAAAATCTATAAAAGAAGGTGCCATAGCTCCATGGGGTAAATTAGAAAACTTTCATCAACTTAACACCATTATAGCCATTTCAGAACAGTTTGGAATAGATGTAAACAAACCATTTTCCCATATAGATCAAGCCAGTAAAAATATTTTAATGTATGGTTCCGAAAAGCCCCTCAAGCTTTTTACATTTAAAGGGGATCAAAAAATCACCTATGAAAAAGAGTTTAAAGGGGTAATTGGTGAATTGAAATCGATGCTGCTCTCAGAGAAATGGGCAGATGTGGAAAAAGCCAAACAGTACATGTCCAGTATGCCCTGTGAAGCCTGTAAAGGTACAAGGTTGAAATCCCACAGTCTTTCTGTCAAAATAAATGGTCTAAGTATTGCCGAAATCTCCTCCATGACAGTGGAAAAGCTCATTCCATTTTTTCAGCAGCTGAATTTTGAAGGTTTTAAAAAAGATGTAGCAGATAAAATAATAAAAGAAATAATGCACCGGTTAACCTTTTTAAAAAATGTTGGGATCGACTATATCACCCTGTCAAGGAGCGCAATGACCCTAAGTGGTGGTGAGTCCCAAAGGATAAGATTAGCCACACAGGTTGGCTCCGGTCTAACAGGTGTATTGTATGTTTTGGATGAACCCAGCATCGGACTACATCAAAGAGACAACGACATGCTGATAAACACATTAAAAAACCTAAGGGATATTGGTAACACAGTAATAGTTGTTGAACATGATGAAGACACAATAAAAAATTCCGATTATATCATCGATATGGGCCCTGGAGCTGGCATTAAGGGTGGAGAAGTTGTCTTTAAAGGGACATATAAGGAGCTGTTGGAGTGTAAATGTTCCCTAACTTCAGATTATCTATCTGGTAGAAAAAAGATCGATATCCCCATTAAGAAAAAGCCAGATGGTAGGTTTATAGTAATAAAGGGTGCTAAGCATAACAATCTAAAAAATATCACTGTAAAATTCCCTATAGGCCTTATAACAGCTGTTACAGGTGTCAGCGGATCTGGAAAATCCACCTTAGTGATGGATATCCTCTACCCTGCCCTTAAAAGAAAACTATACGGCTCAGCAGCAAAACCTGGTTATTTCGATGAAATAACAGGCATAGAGTACATAGATAAAATCATCGATATTGATCAATCCCCCATAGGAAGAACGCCGAGATCCAATCCGGCGACATATACTGGCGTTTTTGGTGATATAAGGGAAATAATGGCCCAAACTCCTGAAGCAAAGCTAAGAGGTTACAAACAGGGTAGATTCAGCTTTAATCTAAAAGGTGGCAGATGCGAGCGTTGTCAGGGGGAAGGTTATATAAAAATAGAGATGCACTTTTTACCAGATATGTACGTAAAGTGTGATGTTTGCCATGGAAATCGTTATAACAGGGATACCCTTGATATAAGATACAAAGGCAAAAACATTGCAGAGATACTGGAATTCACAGTGGACGAGGCCTACGATTTTTTTGAAAACATACCCAAACTAAACCATAAACTTACTGTTTTAAAAGAGGTGGGTTTAGGTTATATCCACTTAGGTCAGCCTGCTACTACTTTATCGGGTGGTGAAGCCCAGAGGATAAAATTAGCAAAAGAACTCATGAAGAGATCCACAGGCAAAACACTTTATATTTTCGATGAACCTACAACTGGGTTACATTTTGATGATGTAAAAAAATTAGTAAAAATATTTAAGGCATTGTCAGAAGCTGGAAATTCTGTTATAATCATTGAGCATAACTTAGATGTTATCAAGATAGCAGACTACATAATAGATCTCGGCCCAGAAGGTGGAGATAAAGGTGGTTTTGTTGTTTTCGAAGGGCTACCTGAAGATTGTTGTAGATGTGAATCATCATACACCGGAAAATACCTAAAGGAGAAAATGCTGAATGCATAATAAAAAGATATTGTTTCTGACTCTTTTTCTTTTACTCTCTGTATTGTCTTTTGCTACAATACAGGACGACTACAATGCTAACTTCAAAGATTATGAGTTTATCAATAAATCGAAAAATGTCACAAAATTTTCTTACAAAATGGTAGCAGACAAGTTTCTGGATATCTACAGCAAAGCACCAAAAACCAAGTTAGGCGAGCAATCCCTCTATTACGGAGCTGAGACACTTTATAGATCTTATAAGCGCTTTAATGAACCCGTTCATAGAGATGAAGCTTTGAAGTATTACAGATTATTATCAAGTAATTATAATTCCCCTTTAGCCGCCGAGGGTTTTCTTAAGGCTGCTGAAATCTATATCGAGTTAAAAGATCTTCCCACAGCCAAGTTTATGTACGAATCCTGTATAAATAAATTTCCAAAGCTTAATGCAGCAAAAATAGCAAAACAAAAGCTCTCTGAACTAAGCAAAAAATACCCTACAACAAAACCAGAAAAATCATCCAAGCCAACCGTCACCAAAGAGGAAAAACCAGATAAACAACCAGAAGAAAAACATCTCAACAAAAATATGGATGACAGCAAAAAAGATGAACCCAAAAAGGATCCGGACACTCCAGAAAAAAATGCGCCAAGGGTAGAAATAAAAAGTGTAAGGCATTGGAGTAACGAAGATTACACAAGGGTAGTAATAGAACTAACAGGTAAAGCAAACTTTTATAAGCATTGGTTGAAGGAGAATCCAGAGTATAACAAACCACCTCGACTTTTTGTCGATATCTATAACTCTGTCATCGATCCATCTATCCCTAAAAACATGGATATAAATGATGGTCTTTTGAAGGGTCTCAGATGGGGTATATACGACAAGTATACAACAAGGGTCGTTTTAGATATCGATTCTGTAAACGATTTTACTGTATTTCAAATGGAAAACCCTTATAGAATTATTATAGACGTAAGCAAAGACTCCCTTTCTAAAACAGCGGCAACTACCCCTCCAGCCAAAACAAAAGAGGAACCTAAGTCCAAAGCAAAGGGGAAGATAACCCTTGTTGAACAAGGTGACAAGCATACCTTGGCATCAGCTTTCGGTCTTAAAGTAAAAACGGTTGTTATAGATCCGGGGCATGGAGGAAAAGACCCCGGTGCCACATATCATGGACTGATGGAAAAAGATATCAATCTTGATATTGCCATTCGTGTCAAAAAGAAGTTGCAAGAATACGACTCTGGTTTAAAGATACTTATGACAAGGGAGACTGATATTTTTATCCCTCTTGAGGAAAGAACAGCTTTTGCCAATAAAAACAAAGCTGATCTTTTCGTATCGATCCATCAAAATGCCAGTAAAAACAGTGATGCCCATGGGGTAGAGACCTACGTATTAAACGTAACAAAGGACAAAGCAGCTTTAGCAGTGGCCGCTTTTGAAAACCAGGCATCAGAGAAATCTATCTCCGATCTCCAGGGGATATTAAAGGATATCATGCTAAATTCAAAGTTGGAGGAATCCTTGATGCTGGCAAACTTTGTCCAGAAGGATTTGGTAAAAAGCACCCATGATAAAGATCTGGGTGTAAAACAGGCCCCTTTTTATGTTCTCGTGGGTGCAAAAATGCCATCAATCCTTATTGAATGCAGTTTCATTTCACACCCAGCAACTGCCCAGCACCTCACCACTGAAGATTATAAAGAAAAAATGGCTGAAGGTATATTCAAAGGTATTGTAAAATATATAGAACATTATAATGGCAAATAATGTCAGATTTTCATATAAAAAAATCTTATATCTGACAGGTTGTTTTGTTTTTCTCTGTTTGACCTATCTATTCCTAAACTATTACATCAAACATAATATAAACAGTTTAATAAGAACCAAACCAAACATTTCAATAAAAATCGACCGAGTAGAATCGGTGCTCACACCTTTTTATATACATCTTAGAGGGGTAAAGATAGAAGTAGATAAAGCCACATTCGAGATCGAAAAGCTATCCTTACATTTTCATCCATTAAACTTTATCCGTAAAAAACCTTATATAGATATAGAAACTTCAAGAGTCACAGGGGATATACCCCAATACTTTTGGGAACAACCCTTTCTGCATATCGATATGAATATAATAAATAGACTTGATATAGCAGGCGCAGATATAACAAATAGTTATAAAGGTATTCTGACAAAGATAGATACAAACATAATAAAATACGAGGTGGGTGGTTTTTTAAACATACCTTATATGAAGGGTTATATTTCCAAAGGAAAAATTTCAGAACAATTCGTAGGAAGAATAAAATTTTTCTACAATCAAAACATATTGAAAATAGATTATATAGATATAAAAGGGGATGATTTTTTTGTATCTTTCATGAAGTCTGAAAAAAAGCTCAACACCGATCATTTCTACTCAGATTTTGAGATGTTCTTCAACAATAGGTTCATAGAACTCATAGATAAAGACCTTTCCGGGAAAATAGTATTAAAGGGGTACATAGATGGTACCAACATCAAATCGAAGGTATCAGGAGAATTGAGCTTTAAAGATCATCTCGCAAAATTTACTCTAAAAGCAAACTCAATTCTCAATGAGAGCATAAAAATACAATCAGAAAACTTAACAATAGATAATACCCCAGCAAAACTTTACGGCACTTTCGATGTAAAAAGTAAAAGAATAGACAGTAACATACATTTTGACCTTCCTTTTCCTGTATATAATAACGAAGACATCAATATTAAAATAAAAAAGATATCCATCGATGACTACAACTTCAAGAAAGGCAAACTTATCGTTCACCTTTTATCAGAAGAGGAGTATATGCTTAGCTCAGATATGGAGAAGAGTGGTACCGATATACTTTTCAACAACATGTCCATAAAATCTAAAACCACGGATCTTAGAGGTAATGGTTCCTACAAAAAAGGTATAACAGATCTTTTTTTAGCCGGCAGAGTGTCAAGAAATGCTGATCTTACAAAACATATCGCAGTTGCCTATACTGGTAATATAGACCTGAATTTAACTATGTTAGAAAACGATTTCCATCTTACCGGTAAATACAACTCCCACGCAAAACAAACCCTTTACGGCATAGTGACAACCGGGGTAAATGGTGCGTTTGAAATGAACAAAGATAACCTCACATTTAGTCTGAAAGCACATTTAGAGCATGGAACATTGGATCTACATTCTAATTATATATTAAAAAAGGGGGTTAAAAAGTACCATTTGACTCTGCATAATGTCCCCTTTTATGAAATCTTTAATTTTTTCAATGTTAAAACAGCTTTAAAATATCCAGTAAACGGCATAGCTGACATCTCATACAACAATATCTATAGTGGTAAAGCAGAGTTCACACTTTCAAACACAGATTTTAACAGTACAAAGTTTAAAATTAGCTTTCAGGAGAAAGTACTCAAAGTTGAAGAAGTTATGTTAGATAACAATACAATAACAGACCCAGTCATTTTCGATTTCAAAAAAGATACGATAAAAGGCAGTATAAACTTAAAAAAATTTAGATTCAAACAGTACCCAGAGGTTTCTGATATAAAGATAAATATACAAGGTGAAATCAGTAACCCAAAATATTTTGGTATTTTCAGATTAGATGATAAAAGGATTGGTAGCAGGATATATCACTTACAGGGGGATATATCTAAAACTCGTATCAGCCATATCAGCAGTGATCTCAAAATCGACACAGAGATAAACATATCTAAAAAAGAATTAATCTCGGATATCTCGTTAAACAGGTTACACATAAGAGATAATACCTTGACTGGGAAATTGAAACTATATTCGCCAGATCTTTCTACTTTTGTACTTAGATCTGAAGAGATATTTATTGGGGATAACTTAAGTGTAATTTTAAAGGGAGTCTCTATCAATTTCACTAATCGAGGTATATCATCTGGTAGCTTTATTTTAAATACAGAAAATGTAAAAAATACCCATATAAGCATAAACGAATCCCATTTTGACAAAATTACCGGTAAAATTGATGTCTCAAAATCCACCATATACATATCAAACCTTTCTGTTAAGGAATCAAAAGGAGTTATATCCTTTATCTATCCCCAGGGGAAAGAAATAGAGCTCTACGGTAATGTTGATCTAAAGTTTGATCTAATGCTACCCCAATTATCCATAAGGCTCAGCAATCTTTCGACAAACATCAGTTTAAACAGGTATGACCTGACGAGTAAAATAACCTCAAAATCTCTGAACGCAGTAGTAATCTCAAAAAAATACTCAGATAAAAGCAGTTACACTGCCACGGGTAATTTTAATGATATCTTTGTGGAAAGAAGTGGCTTTTATGGAATAGTATCCGGAACTTTTTCCTACAATGGGTATGAAAATCTTTTATCAAGTAACATCCTTGTAGAAAAATCTATATTTAAATATCAAAAGTTTAGCTCTTCACAAAAAAGAGGTGAACTCAATCTCCCTTTTAACCTAAATCTCAATATTAACACAAAAGATGGTGTCAAAATAACCGATTCCATCCTTGAAGGTCTGGTGAAAGTGGATCTGTCTGTAACATATTATAAGACATTGACCCTTAAAGGTGAACTATCATTGAAAGACAGCTACTTCTATATTGGTAAAGAGAAATTTTTAGTAACAAGAGGTTCTTTAAAGATTTTAGATAATGAGACCATGTTTGTAAATATGGAAGCAAATGGATCAGGTAAGTTGAACTCCACGAGGATTTTTGTTCAAGGTTATTTGCCAGAATACAAAATAACCGTATACGATTCGAAAAACAAGGGTTATGGTTTATTTGACGCCAATAAAAACCAGGGGAGTAAAGAGCTTTTATCCAAAATAATCAGCGACGCTGTCTTTAAAGATATAATTTCCACAACTAACCGCTTCTTCGGTATAAACCAGGTAAACTTAGAACCATCCCCTACAGGTGGTCAGATCAAGGTTGGTAGAGCCTTTAGTGACAGAATCGAGTTAAATTACATATCAAACCTATCCGAATCAAAAGAGAACAAATTCTCCGCCGAGTACATCATCTTCGATTGGTTCAAAATAAACATATTTTCTAATTCAAAAGGAGGAACCGGTGCGGGTGTTATGTTTGATTTTAATTTTTAGCCTATCGGTATCCATCAAAATTTATGCAAAAAAAATATGCTACGGTGATCTACCACCATCTTTAAAAAATAAATTAAGTGAATACTCCCTTCAAGTTCCACAACATAAGATCTCAGAAATTCTTAGCTTTTTGGGGTATTATATCATTGATGAAGACAGTCAGTCCATCAGCATAGAAAAAGCAAATGTTTTAAAAGATATAAAATTCACTGGTAACTATTTTGTACTTGATTCATCTTTAAAATTAGCCGCAAAGATCTACGAAGGGGACTATATTTATGCTGATACAGTTAACATGGTTAAAGAAAATATTGAAACCTTCTATAAAAACAATGGTTTCCTTGATGTAGAGGTCAATTCATTCTTAAAAGATAGTGTCTTAAATGTCTATATCCATGAAGGGGAAAGATACTTTGTAGATGAAATAGATTTTATAGTAGATGATACAATTATTTCAAAACAAATAACACCAACCCCTTTAAACGATATGGTGATAGAATCTATAATAAATGACCACTATAAAACACTTAAAAAAGAAGGGTACTTCAATGTCAAAGTGTTGAGAGTCGATCTTTTATCAGAACAACGAAAAAGGTTTTTCTCTATCAAAGATCCCATATCATCGCTGTACTCCTTTTTTGTAAAATCCAAGTTTATCAAACCAAGGATAATTCTACAAAAGGGAGATCGCTATACCTTAGATATCCAGATCGATCCCTTTTATGACAACCTTACTGATGAACTCAGAAGATACATCGTTTCAGAATTCAAATCCTTTGACACCTTCGATCTAAGAGAGCTCGAAATAAACATAAAAGACCATTTTATCGAGAAGCAGTTACAGATAGAAGACCTAGAGATTAAAGTAAACATGAATACAATAGCTATACATATTGGTAAAATATCCCCTCTTGTAAAAAAAGAGCCAAACGCAAAAAAAGGTTATATTAACAATATCTATGTAAACAACTACCCCTATGCTACAAAAGAGAAAATCCCAATAACTCCTGAAAGTTTGGATAAACTCCGTAAAGAGATTTTCGATAAATATGCCAAAGATTCCCTTGTCAAAAAGATCTCTTTTGAACAAAATGAAAATGACGATCTGCATTTCACCGTTGAATATTCATCGAAGTATATTGCAGATATATTGAGTAATTCCGATGAGATTGTTTCAAAAATTGACAAAAGATTTTTCCATGACAAAAAAATAACAAATGAGAAACTTCAACAAATCCATGACTACCTTATAAGAAACAAAAACTCAGAAAAAGTCTCCATGGAACTTTTTGATTTGGATAACCAAACAGCCCTTCTACTTATAAATCGTATCAGAGGAAAAGATAATAGAATATTTGGATTTTTAAGTTATAATACCATCGATCTAATTACAGCTGAAATAGGCTATAGTAGATTTGATATTTTAAACAGTGGGCGAACCTTTCAATTAGGTTTTAAAAAATCCTTTAAAGAAACTTCCCTTAAAAGCTCACTATCTGGTCAAAGGACATTCACTCCTAATATAGATGACTATCAAAGCCTTTTTTTTAAAAATAGGGATGAGGATGACTACATCTTTACCGAGGTTGGTATCAGTACACTCATAAAGGTAAATAATCCTATAGAAACATATGTGGGTGCCCAACTGAGTAATCTTGATGTCCATGACTCCAGTTTCTCCGATAGCAACAAAGCTATATATGAACATAAGTACACTCTATTAGCAATCCCAGTAAAACTTTCTTACAAATCAGAGTATTATAACAAACTCAAAGGTACAGGCATATACTCCTATCTGTCCTACAACTACCATCTTGCGAACGGTTACAACTTTAATGAAGTGGAATTACACCTTGAAGGTTTTTATGAGTTTTATAAAGACTGGATTGCAAAAATAGGATTAAATACCCAAAACCTCATAGGGAAAAAAGAAAAAATGCCAGTAACCAATCTACTAACATTAGGAGGGACAAACAAAATGAAAGCTTTTAAATACCGAGAAATAGGGACAAAAGATCATCAAACTAATGCCACCATCGGTGATAAAAAAACAGTCTATAGTTCCCTATTTATAGGGTACACCCCTTATGATAATATTATTTTTGGATCTTTTATTGAACATGGTGGTTTTGGAGATAACTTTAACGATATGAAATATATAAGAGATATAGGGTTAGAGCTTATCATAAAAGCTCAGGAGTTAGGTTTTTTTTCAATAAGTTACGGTTACTCACCCTTTAAACCTTATAAAGGTTACTCCTCAATTTACTTAAATTTCGGTATATCTTTTTAAAAGGGGGTATTATGATTAAAACAGTCTTTAAGATAAACAAAATGGATTGCCCGTCTGAAGAGCAGTTGATAAGACTTTCTCTTTCAAAATTTAATAACATAATGGATTTAGAGTTTTCTATAGATGACAGGATACTAACTGTTTATCATATTGATGACTACTACCCCATCTATGATCAATTAAAAACACTTAACCTGGAGACAACCCTTATAGCATCAGAAAGCATAGAGGGTACATCAGAAGTCTATGAGCATAACAACACCCAATCAAGGTTACTGTGGCAGGTGCTGATAATAAACTTTCTCTTTTTCGTTATAGAGCTTGCATTCGGATTCATTTCTAATTCGTTAGGGCTTGTAGCAGATTCCCTTGATATGTTGGCTGATGCTTTTGTATATGGCCTTGCTCTTATAGCAGTAAAAAGATCGGATGTTTTCAAAAAGAATATTGCCAAGGTAGCAGGATATTTCCAGATGGTGCTTGCCCTCTTTGGATTCTTAGAGGTATTAAGGAGATTTATAGGTGTTGAAAAAGTACCTTCATACGAAATAATGATCGTTATTTCGATATTTGCGATGATAGCTAATATAATAAGCCTAATGATCCTAAACAGAAACAAAAGTAAAGAATCTCATATGAAGGCAAGTATGATATTTACATCAAATGATATCATTGCTAATATTGGTGTTATAATAGCCGGGGTCTTAGTTTATGCTACAGGTTCAAAATACCCAGATCTAATAGTAGGAGCTATCGTTTTTATTGTTGTGGTTGAAGGAGCTACAAGAATTCTTAAGCTTTCCAAGTAAACTAAAAATGCCCGGGACCGGAATCGAACCGGTACAGCCTTAACGGCCGCAGGATTTTAAGTCCTGTGCGTCTACCAATTCCGCCACCCGGGCTGAAACATGACCGTGTAAGTTGGGTTACTTATCAGAATCAGCACTTTTTGTCAAGGGTAAAAAATCTGTTGATAGTTTCATAAAAATTTGTTAATAGTTTAAGGTTTAAGATTTCGGAGGTTAATTTATGATTTTTGATAAGCTATTGGATGTATTCTCAAATGATCTTGCTATAGATCTTGGAACAGCAAATACATTGATTTATGTAAAGGGTAAGGGGATTGTCTGTAGTGAACCCTCTGTAGTAGCTATTAACATTGATACCAAAGAGATCTTAGCTGTGGGCTCAGAAGCTAAAAGCATGCTGGGTAGAACTCCAGCTAACATTGTAGCAATACGACCCATGAAGGATGGTGTTATATCCAATTTTGAAGTTACCGAAAAGATGGTACGTTACTTCATAACAAAAGTGAACAATAAAAGATCCTTTGTAAGACCAAGGGTCATCGTGGCTGTTCCTTCAGGAGCAACACAAGTGGAAAAAAGAGCTGTAAAAGATTCAGCTATTCAAGCTGGCGCCAGAGAGGTTTATATAATAGAAGAACCTATGGCTGCTGCTATAGGTGCTGGACTACCTATTCAAGAGCCCTCTGGTAATATGATAGTTGATATAGGGGGTGGTACCACTGAAGTAGCAGTTATCTCTCTATCAGGTATTGTCTATGCTAACTCAGTAAGGGTTGGTGGAGATGAGATGGATGAAGCCATAGTAAATTATATAAAAAGAAACTACAATCTCCTCATCGGTACCTCCACAGCCGAAAAAATAAAGATGGAGATAGGTTCAGCCTACAGATTAGATGTAGAGATGAGCATTGAGATAAAAGGTAGAGATCTATTAAATGGTATCCCAAAAACAGTTGAGATAACAGACAGCGAGGTCAGAGAAGCTTTAAGTGAGGCTGTTTCTAAAATAGTAGACGCAGTAAAAAATGCCCTTGAAAAGACACCACCAGAGCTATCTGCAGATATAGTTGATAGAGGTATAGTCCTTTCAGGTGGAGGAGCCCTTTTAAAAGGGCTTGATAAAAAGCTTATGGAAGAAACAGGCTTGCCAATTATTGTAGCTGATGATCCCCTTAAAGCAGTTGCATACGGAGCAGGGAAGGTTTTAGATGAGTTAGATCTGCTTAAAAAGGTATGTATAGATTAAGGGATATCTGGAAGAAACTACTTGTTTTCTTCCTTTTTTTCCTCTTTTTAATCATACTCCAAATAAGAAACCCAGAAATAAGAGGCCCTTTTAAAGGGCTTTTGGGTAATTTGCTTAATCCCTTTGTATATTATTCCAACTTTATTTATAAAGGCAGTATAGATCTTTTAAACAAATATTTTTTTTTAGTGGGTGTTAAGGAAGAGAACAATAGAATAAAATCAGAACTTGCAGAACTAATGCTACAAAATAGAATCTTGAGCGAAAAACTCTATGAATATAACAAACTAAAAGAACTTTTAAAATTCAAAGAAACCTATAAGATAAAGGCAGTTGCCGCAAAAGTTGTAGGCAAACATGTTGATGGTTACAGCAAATATGTTATTATCAATGCCGGTTCTGATGATGGTATTGAGTTAAATGATTCTGTAGCAAACGAATTAGGGCTTGTAGGTAAAGTGATAGAGGTGTATGGTAAGAGATCCAAAGTCCTCCTTATAACAGATCCAAACAATAAAGTAAGTGTGATGAATCTAAGAAGTAGGTCCACAGGTATAATGAGTGGTGATGGTAGGGGAGGATTAGTCGTTGAGTTTTATGATAAATTGGATAAAGTTTACAAAGACGATATCTTCATAACATCTGGCATGGGTGGGATATATGTAAAAGGGATGATAACAGGAAAAGTTTACGCCTATTCCAACAACCCATCAGATCTTTTTCAAAGGGTCTATCTCAATCCCACAGTTGTTTTTTCAAAGATCGAAAATGTGTTGGTAGTGAAAAATGAGCTGGAGTAGTTTCTTTCTTGCCCTATTGGCTTCACTGATAGTTTACACGTCCTACCATATATTTTTTTTCTTAAACTATATCGATGTAATTCTCCTACTATTATTACTTTATTTAGATATCTCTAAAGGCTCTTTTTTTGAGTTTATGATACCATTATCCCTTGTAAATGACTATTTCCTTGGATTATACTTTGGCACCTCAGCGCTAATGTTTCTACTTACATATTTTTTAAGGCTTATGGTAAGTACAAACATGTATTTTAAAAGTGACTTGTTAAAATTTTTTTATTACCTAACCACATTTCTTCTCTACAACATAGCTATAAGCTTCATACTCAATGTTTCAGTTTATGCTATGATAATATTAGTTCCCCTTCGAGTCTTCCTTGATATAAGTCTTCTTTACCTTTTAAATTTGATCCTGGAGTCGAGATTTGCAGTTGAGAACAGCAAGTGATAAATTCTTAAAAACAATAAATAGAAAAGTGATGCTATTTTATTTTATAATAGTGATTTTTTTTTCAGTTCTTATAGCAAGGCTTTTCTATCTACAGATCATAAACTATGAAAAATACAAAACTCTTTCTGATAACAATCGAATAAGAGTAGTAAGGATATTTGCCAGTAGGGGAATGTTCCTGGACAGAAAAGGGGTGGTTTTTGTTAAAAACTCACCCAGCTATAATCTTACCCTTTTAAAAGAGGATGTTAAAGATATAAAAGGCACAATAGAGAAACTCAGTAGTGTATTAAATATCAATGCTGAAACCTTTTATAAAAAGATAAAAAACTCTTACCCTTATGTTCCCATCGTTATTAAAAGAGGCTTATCCTTCGAAGATGTCTCATACTTTATGGAACATGCCCAAGATTTTCCAGGAGTAAAGATCGAATTGGAAACCGCACGAAAATATGAAGACGGTGAAGCTGTAAGTCATATTGTGGGCTATACAGGAGAAGTGAACATGGATGAGATTGAGAAATTTGGTATATATTTTCCCGGAGATATCATTGGTAAAACTGGCCTTGAAAGATATTACGAACCTATCCTTAAGGGGAAGAATGGTCTTAAATATGTTGAAGTGGACAGTTTAGGTCAAGCAGTAAGTGTAAGCAATGTAAAAGAACCTATAGCTGGTAACAATATTGCCCTTACAATAGATTTTAACATGCAAAAGTATGCTAAAGAACTTTTTGCAGGTAAAAAAGGTGCTGCTGTAATTCTAAAAATTGACGGAAACGAAGTAATAACACTTTTTTCCGCCCCCACATTTGATCTTAACAGTTTTGTCCCCTATATCTCAGAGCAAACCTGGAAAGAACTTCACAACGAACACAAACCTCTTATAAATAGAGCCACAGAATCTGCCTACCCCCCCGGCTCAGTATTCAAGGTCCTCATGGCTATCGCAAGCCTCAACGAAAAAGTCATCACACCATCTACTGCATTTAATTGTAACGGAGAATTCAACTTTGGAAATTTTACATACAAATGCTGGAATAAGGATGGACATGGTTCAGTGAGTCTTAAAAAATCTATAGCTGAGTCCTGCGATGTTTACTATTACAACGTCGGTCTAAAACTCGGCATAGATAACATAGCAAAATATGCTAAAAATTTTGGACTCGGCAGTAAAACCGGTATAGACCTACCTGTGGAAAGCGCTGGTAATTTCCCCGACCGAGATTGGAAAAAAAAGGTTTTTAAACAGCCTTGGTACCATGGTGAAACAATCATAACCTCTATTGGACAAGGATATATGACAACCACACCGTTACAGCTCGCCGTCATGCTAAGCGGCATATTCAATGGTGGCAAAATCTATAAACCTAGACTGTTGGATAAAATCATTACTCCAGATGGAGTATTCAAAATCAATAGTGAATTAGTTAGAGAGATCCCCATCACTAAAGAATCCATAAACCTGGTTTTAGATGCTGTTACTGAAACAGTAATGGGTGAAAGGGGAACCGCATATCGTGCCAAAGTAGAAGGTATAATGGTGGGAGGTAAAACTGGAACAGCCCAGGTAGTGGGCCTTAAAAAGACTGAAAATATGAATCAGGACCAGATCCCAGAGAAATACAGGGATCACTCCTGGTTTGGTGGTGTCTTCCCTTCGGACAACCCCCAGTATGTAATCGTGGTCTTTGTGGAGCATGGTGGTGCAGGCAGCTCGGGAGCAACACCTATTGCAGGTGCCTTAATAAATAAAATGGTGCAGTTGGGATATGTTACAGGTAGATAAAAGACTATTTAAGAACTTCGACCTTTATCTAACAGGGATAATCATTACAATACTGGCTTTTGGATGGATAGCTGTGTATAGCGCTTCCTATGATCCAACGGATAATAGATTTTATAGCTTTTATATAAAACAGTTATACTGGATAGTAATCGGCTTTATCTTTTACTTTTTTTTCTCCTTTTTCAACTATAAACATCTTTTAAAATGGAGTATAATATTTTACATTTTAGGGCTAATCATGCTGGTACTTGTATTGATAATAGGGCATATAGGGATGGGTGCCCAGAGGTGGATCAATATAGGTGGGTTTCGTTTCCAGCCGTCAGAGTTCTTTAAGATAATTTTTATACTCATGATGCCAAGAATTTTTAGTGATTTTGATCAAAATAAATTAGGCTTTTTAGAGGTTATAAAGAAGATAATACTTGTAATACCACCATTTATACTTGTCTTTTTGCAGCCAGATTTGGGCACTGCAATGGTATTTTTGGCCATCTGGGGGATGGTATTACTTTTTAGAGGAGTAAAGATAAGCACCATTTTACTGTTTCTTATCATAGGGTTTATCATCGCACCCATTGCGTGGAATAAATTACATGACTACCAAAGAGAACGTGTATTAACATTTCTAAATCCTGAAAATGATCCCTATGGAGCAGGATACCATGTTATACAGTCAAAAATTGCCATTGGTTCAGGGGGTATAATTGGTAAAGGGTTTTTAAAAGGTACCCAATCCCATCTGAAATTTTTACCCGAAAGACATACAGACTTTATTTTCTCCCTCATTAATGAAGAGTTTGGATTTTTAGGTGGATCTTTTTTGATTGGACTTTTTGGAGCCTTAATCTTTAGGATATTTTATATATCCCAAAAAGCAAAGGATCTATCTGCTAAGGTACTATTACTGTCTATTGGATCTTTGATATTTTTTCAAGCTTTTGTAAATGCAGGAATGACACTGGGGCTATTACCAGTAGTCGGTATACCGATGCCCCTCATAAGCTACGGTGGTTCTGCCCTCATAACATTTATGACACTGCTTGGAATAGCTAATTCTATATCCATAAGGAAATTCGACTCACCAGGTGACAATAGATGAACGATTTCGTGAAAAAACTTTTAAAAGTATCAAAACCTGTAAGATATATAAACAATGAGATAAATGCTGTTCACAAAAATATATCAAAAGATACCACAACTGTATGCTTAGCTTTCCCAGATGTCTATGAAATAGGGATGTCCCATCTTGGTATGAAAATCCTCTACGAATCATTAAACAGCTCCGAAAAAATAGTTGCAGAGAGATTTTTTTTGCCGTGGGTAGATGCAATTGAAACATTGGGACCAGATATCTTTGTCTCTCTGGAATCAAAAATCCCATTAAAAAATTTTGATCTAATAGGCTTCAGCTTACAATATGAATTATCATATACAAATGTTCTTCAGACTTTAAGGCACTCCCACATACCATTACAAAGTAGATACAGAACAGACTCAGATCCCATTATTATAGCCGGTGGCCCATGTACTTTTAATCCAGCACCACTGTCCGAATTAATAGATGTTTTTTTCATTGGGGAAATGGATGAGGCTTTAAAGGCGGTCATGGAAGGTTTTAACCATTATAAGGATTTAAAAAGAGAAAAAAGATTAGAATATTTAAATAGTTTCCCTTTTACCTTCGTACCTTCAATCGATCCAAACAAGGTAACTAAAAAGCATATCTTTCATACTTTTTCCCAACAAACAAATCTAAAAAACCTTTTAGTACCCCTAATGCCAATAACCCAAGATAGAGTTAGCATTGAGATATCAAGGGGTTGTACCCGGGGGTGTAGGTTTTGTCAAGCTGGTATGATCTATCGCCCAGTTAGGGAGCAAAGTGTAAATAAAATCATAAACAATGGTATTCATCTCTTAAAGCATACAGGGTATAATGAGATATCCCTCATGTCCTTATCCACTTCAGATTACACAGAGATTCAAACGCTACTATATATTCTATCTGATCTTGTTAAAAAAGATATGATCTCCCTTACACTACCCTCCCTTAGAGCAGACAAAATCGATGACTACATCTTCGAAACCCTCTCAAAAGTAAGAAAATCAGGTTTTACCATCGCACCAGAAGCTGGTTCCCAGAGGATGAGGGATATAATCAACAAAAACCTTAAAGAAGACGAAATCTCTCTGGCAGTGGAAAAAGCAGCAAGATACGGATGGAACAGTATAAAGCTATATTTTATGATTGGATTGCCTTTTGAAGAGGAAGAGGATATTGTTGAGATCGCTGAACTCTGTAAAAGATTAATGGGTTTAGCTAAAAACATAAATAAAAAAATAGAGATAACTGCTTCTGTCTCAAACTTTGTACCCAAACCCTTTACCCCTTTCCAGTGGCATCCCCAAAACAGCAGAGAAGAACTACGCTCAAAACAGAGAATACTTATAGATCTTTTTAAAAGGTATAAAATTGCTCTCAAGTTACATGATATAAACCAAAGTCTAATTGAGGGTGTATTTGCTAGAGGTGACAAGAGGTTAAACAATCTGCTTTTGATTGCCTCCCAACAAGGGTTCTATTTTGATGGCTGGAGTGAGTTTTTTGATATAAAAAAATGGGAGGGGATCTTTTCCCAGTTAGCCTTAGATATGGAAAAGGACTTCGCATGTAAGGCTTACTCTTTTACAGATCCTTTGCCTTGGAAAAACATCGATGCCCTAATTGATACTCACTTTCTTTGGGAACAATATCAATTAAGTAAAAAAGAGGTTACCACAGATGATTGTAAAAATAGTAGGTGTATTAAATGCGGAGTCTGCGATTTTATTGATATAAAAAATGAGATAGCCACTAACGATTATGTTAAAACAGACACCTACAAAAAAGATCAATCATCCTACTGTTATTATATGTTTTTATTTGAAAAAAAAAGCTATGCAAGTCTGTTATCAGCTTTGGAGCTAACAAGGGTTTTAAGTCATTGTTTTAACATTGTGGGGTTTAAAATAGCTCACTCTCAAGGATACAATCCTCAACCAAAAATAAACTATGTCTATCCCTTACCAGTAGGTATAGAAGGTGAAAACGAAGTCATAATAGTAAAAGGGGAAGATTTAGAGGATTATTATTGTTTATTGAACAAAATGAACAAAATTTTACCTGACGGTCTTAAGATAAAAGACCTAAAAAAAGTAAAAAAATATGAACAAGCAGATGCTGAAGTCACCTATGAATTTGATGAAGAAACATACTACTACCTTAAAAGTACTATCAACGCTGGAGAATGTTTCTATATCAAAAAGAACAAATCCAATAAGGAGAAAAAAGTAAGTATTCACGATTACTTAATCTCTACCAACGACGAGGAATTGACAATTATTCTTAAAATTGATAATAATGGTGGCTATAATCTACTTGATTTTTTTAAATATAAGAATTATAATTATATTAGATTTTTAAGAAAAAAAATACGTTTAAAGGGGTTAGAGTATGTTTAGAGAAAAATCTATCCAAGCATTAAAAGAAAAAGGGTATAAAATCACTAAGCCACGTGAATGGATAATCGAATATTTAGATGGAAACAAGAACCATCCTACTGCTCTTGAAATCTTTGATGATATCAGAAGAGCTGATAAGTCAATATCCTTTGCTACTGTTTACAATACCTTAGAGACTCTTGTTAAATCAGGCATTATCAACGAAATATCAGTAGACTCCCAGAGTAGTAGATTTGATCCAGACACATCCGATCATATCCATTTTGTGTGTGAGAAGTGTAAAAAGGTAAAAGATCTTCATGATGAAACATTTTTAACATCGTTTAGAACCATTCCCGGAAAGATCACAGGATATAACATCGTCATTAGAGGTGAATGTGAATCCTGTATGAAAAAATCATAAAACGGAGGTTTGGATGGCCGTATTTGTATGTAAAACTTGTGGAGAGAAAAAAGAGGGTAGATGTAAACCCAAAAAGTGTCCAAAATGTGGAGGCACAAACACATTTGAAAAACAAGGATAAGCTATACAGTTTTTTAGAAGCAAGCTATAATAATCTCAATAAGGTCGCTTATATCTCAAGCGACCCTATTTTTTTCCCTAAAACTATAGAAGGCAATACCGAATATATATCCTTTGTTTCATCGATGTTTGCTTATGGTAAAGTAGCAATGATTAAAGCTTTTTTGAAAAGCTTTTTTGATCATTATGGTTTGCAACCCACTGGTGATCGATCCATGAGCAAAGAGATGTATTACAGGTTTCAAAAATCCATTGATATTTACAATTTATATAGGTTTATATGTGACATATACGAAAGACATGGATCTATAAACAGATTTTTTTTATCCCTATCTAATGATTTAGAAACAGCTATTAAACTATTTATCGCACAAGCAAGGAGTTACGGAAAAGACAAAAACTGTACAAATGGTTATTTTCAGCTTTTTCCTGATCCTGAAAAATCTGGACTAAAAAGATTGAGGATGTTTTTACGCTGGATGATACGACATGATGAAATAGATTTTGGCATCTGGAAAGGTTATGACAAAAAAGACCTAATCTACCCTATAGATACTCACATTCTGAAGTTTGCCCAAAGAAACTGTATTATCCCAAACAATACAAACAACCTAACCAACGCAATCAGAATAACAGATTTTTTCAAAAGCTTAAGCCCTATCGACCCCCTAAAATACGATTTTACTATTACTCGTTTAGGCATGATTTATGGATGTAATTTTGAGGATGGTGATATCTGTAAAAGCTGTAATTTAACTAACATTTGCCCTTTTTGTTGACAAATATTCAAACTTGTATATATTATAAAATCGGTAATGATAAAAAAGGAGGCTTTTTATGGCATTAGTTTTTACGGAGAGCAACTTCCAGTCAGAGGTGTTGTCGAGCAATGTTCCAGTTCTTGTCGATTTCTGGGCAGTATGGTGTGGTCCATGCAAAATGCTTGCTCCAACTATAGATGCACTAAGTGTAGAATTTGAGGGGAAGGCTAAAGTAGGTAAAGTAAACGTGGATGAAAATCAGCATCTTGCAGCCCAATATGGGATTATGAGCATCCCCACTGTAATGATTTTTAAGGGTGGCAAAGTTGTGGAACAGTTTATAGGTGTTCAACCTAAAGGTGTTTATATAGAGGCACTAAAGAAATATTTATAGAGGTAGTTTTATGCCAATTTACGAATTTAAATGTAACGACTGCGGTAAAACTTTTTCAAAACTTCTACTGAAAAAAGAGGACACTGTGGAATGTCCATCTTGCAAATCTGCTAATGTGGAAAAGCAGATATCAGCAGTCGCGTCCTTTTCATCAAAAGGGGGGTCATCTTCAAGTGGTTGTAATTCCGGACCATTTCGTTGAGGTTAAGATCTCTACCCGGTGGGTAGATAATAAAAAAAGGGGCGTAAGCCCCTTTTATTTTTTCAGACATATAATCACTTTTTCAAAAGAGCTAATTTGATCTCTCTACTCGGCTTGAAATAGGGCACTTTCTTAGGCTCGACCATTACCTTCTCCCCTGTTTTAGGATTTCTTGCCTCTTTCTTCTCCTTTTTCCTTATCTTAAAAGAGCCAAAACCCCTAATTTCAACCTTCTTCTCTTCTTCAAGAGCAACTTTTATTGCATTAAAAACACCATTTACTATGAACTCCACCTGTCTTTTACTTAGATGTGCATTTTTTTCTGCGAGCAATTCGATTAACTCTGACTTGTTCATAATGGGTCTCCTTTGGATATTCGTAACTAAGATTTTTTACACAACTATAGGCATTGTGTCAAGAAAAATGTGTAAATAGTTCACATAATATTATAAATGAAACATATTGAATTTATTGCAAATTTTATCCATTTAATATAGTATTGTTTTAAGTATTGTTTTGAGGTATTTATGAAAAAATTACCTATTGGTATTCAGACATTTACAGACATAAGAAGTGATAACTATGTATATGTAGATAAAACTCCATTAGCCTACGATCTCATAAACAACTACAGATATGTCTTTCTCTCAAGACCAAGAAGGTTTGGTAAATCCCTTTTTCTTGATACATTAAGAAACATCTTTGAAGGGAACAAAGAGCTCTTTATAAATCTATATATCTACGACAAATGGGACTGGGGAAAGAAATACCCTGTGATACACATTGCCATCAAAGGGGAGCTTACAACTACCGATCTCCTAAGGGAAGAATTACTCGCAAACCTGAGGAATAATCAAAGAATGTTAGGTATAGTGTGTGAAACGCAACACAATATAACAATATGTTTTGAAGAACTGATTATGCTTACTTACGAGAAATTTAAACAAAAGGTAGTTATACTAGTAGATGAATATGACAAACCGATTTTGGACAATATAAATAATCCATCATTAGCTGTTGAGATGAGGAATATACTTAGAGGTTTTTACTCTGTAATTAAGAATAGTGATAGATACATCCGCTTTGCCTTTCTCACTGGAGTAAGTAAATTTACCAAAACATCTATCTTTAGCGATCTGAATATGCTCACAGACATCTCCTTAGATGGAAGGTATGGTAACATCTGTGGTTACACCCAAAAAGATCTGGAGGAATCTTTTTCAGAATATCTGGTAGATGCTGATCTTGAAAAAATCAAAGAGTGGTATAACGGCTACAACTTCCTTGCAGATAACCTCTATAACCCCTTTGATATTCTACAATTCTTTGCAAGTGGAGGTGTCTTTGACAACTACTGGTTTGAAACAGGAACCCCCTCATTTTTGATTAAACTACTTGAACAAAACAGATACTTTCTACCAAACCTATCAAATATCAAGATAGATAAAAAAATATTAAACTCATTTGATATAGAAAGACTCGACTTTGAAGTCATCCTATTTCAGAGTGGCTACCTTACCATAGATAAGATGGAGATCACACCACTTGATACAATAGAATACACCCTAAAGATACCAAACAAAGAGGTAAGACAGTCACTAAATGACTATATCCTGGACAAGCTCTTTTACTCTAAGAACCTCATAAACCAAAAAGTAGATCTATTTAAGACCCTTTTAAACAACGATTTAAATGGTTTTAAAGCCCATTTATCATCTGTATTCTCCTCAATTGGATACAACAATTATATCAACAATTATCTGTCCAACTATGAGGGGTTTTATGCGAGTATTGTTTATGTATATTTACAGAGTCTTGGATTTGAGATAATAGGTGAGGATGTGACAAATGTAGGTAGGATAGATCTGACCTTGAAGATGCCAAACGTTATTTACATCATCGAATTTAAGGTAGATACGAAGGATGCCTTAACTCAGCTAAAAGAAAAAAGATATTACGAAAAATATCTAAACCTAAATAAACCGATATACCTTGTGGGTATAGAGTTCGACTCAAAAATAAAAAACATAGCCAGATTAGAATGGGAAGAAATAAAAGGTAATCTATGAAGAAACTACCCATAGGTATTCAGACATTTACAGACATAAGAAGTGATAACTATGTATATGTAGATAAAACTCCATTAGCCTACGATCTCATAAACAACTACAGATATGTCTTTCTCTCAAGACCAAGAAGG
>JAOAHS010000004.1 GCA_026415135.1 Calditerrivibrio sp.
GCTCCCTATCCTCTATGTTGTCAAGGATTGGCTTGTCATACTCATCTATCAAAATCACTACCTTCTGGGAGTACTTCTTGTAAGATAAATAGATAAGATCCCTAAAACAGCCTGATAACGATAGATCTTTATCACACTCTACCTCAAGTATATCCTGATTACGCTTTAATATTTCGTACAGTGTTTGTCTGAAACCCTCTTTGCTCTTAAAATCACCATCGTTAAAGCTTCTCCTAATAACAGGATATTTTTTATACCAATCCCACTTGTCATATATATAAAGACCTTCAAAAAGCTCCTTTTTACCCTCAAATACAGACCTCAATGTGTCCAAAAACAGAGACTTTCCAAACCTTCGGGGGCGGGAAAGAAAATAATATCTGCCACTGCTGATAAGATCAAAGGCTTCTTTAGTCTTATCCACATATATATAATTTTCTGTGATTATATCGGAAAATGTAGATATACCTACCGGTAACTTCTTCATAAAACTTTCATCCATTCCAAATTACCAACATTCCTCTTACCACTATCAAACTCTGTCCAAACAAGAATCTCTTTGGCTTTGCCCGTACGTCTGTAGCCACCTTCAATAATAGCATTAAATATTGAGATATCAGTCAGTAACTTTTTCATAATTTCTCTATCTGTACCCTAATCCGTTAGATTTTATGTTACTACTTTAGATTATAACAATTCATAGAGCTTAACGCAATATTTTTTACTTATCTAACAAATAAATTAATAACTTTTTTATTTAACATAACCTCTGCCTATTTTTCTACCTCATAAGCAAATTCTACTTCGGAGCGATCCTTGCCAAAATTAGCAGTTACAACAATATTTATGAGATACAGATCATAATTTTTAGACGGTGTACCGTAAGCATAGGTAGATTTATTGATTACCCTAATTGTACCAGTGTATCCTGTTCCATCCAAAAGATTGGCTACATTTGTCACGACACTACCTGATGAACAAGGGGAAGGGTTGCAGGTTAGACTATCAGTATTTATTTTCAAAACAATTACATCGGTAAGTCCTTTAGCTGCTTCTAAAGCACTTGTATAAATTTTTCCTTTTCCAGAAAGGGTTGTACCTGACATTATTAAGTACAATAGTGCAGAAATAAATCCCAGAGCAACAAAAGATAAGATCAACGTTACAATCAACGAAAACCCTTTTTTGTTAGTTCTTATGGTATTTATGATATTAGTCACTGAAACCAACTCCTCTTATATTTACAGTTTTGGAAGATACTTTAAGTATTTTCCATCTGTAGTTTGAATATTGGGAAACACCGCTAAGACTAAAAGTTACATTAGAACCTATCTCATTATCATAAAACGTCACCACGTTTGATGAATGATTATAATCTTTGTCAAAAGCACCATCATGGGTGAGAATAAAGACAGAAATTGTTTGTAAGTTGTTATAGATTTTTGTTACGTTATCAAGTGCCGTTACAGATAGATTGTCAAAATAGCTATCTGTACTACCATTGCCATCCGTATCAACTCCAAAATATACTTTAAAACCTTTCACACAGTTTACAACAGGGGTACCAGATCTTAACAAATTTTTTGTTGAGGGGTTACACCTCTGTGGGGGTGTCCCTCCTAAATTGTAAGTTACAGATTCGTAATCATTACTAAGATTAGAAAGGGGATACCCAAAAGCTAAATGATTGGGATTTGGGAATGGAGATGTCTGGGAAATCTGATTTGATGAAAGGGTTCCTTTGGTCCATTTTTTTCTATAACCATCAACAACGACAATGTTATTGTTCGTTTTATCAACCCTTCTATCAGAATTATTATCTACAAATACCCATTTGCTGGTGGTGTTATCAAATCTGAGCAGAATCAGTCCTTGTGTTTTATCAGAAGATGGGGATTGGGTTGAATATAGCGTAAGAGTTATATTATCTCCGGATCCACTCAATGCCACTGGGGTTGTATTATCAGTAAGCCCCAACCCAGCTAAAGAGATATCTTTACGTAAAATTTCTACCCCTATCTGTTCTTCTATAATTTTACTCCCACTCATAGATTCCTTTTTGTAACCTTTCAACAATGAAATATAAGTAAGATAAACAGCTGATAACACAATCAACATTATCAAAATAGTAATCAATAATTCAATAAGACTATACCCTTTTACTTTTGTCATAATCCTGACTTACCCTTATAAATTTTCGTTTGGTATGTAACCCTTTTAAGCCCTTTATAATTATAACATGTAGTAACCACCAGATCATATACCCTATCTTGTGAATTTGGCAAAACTGTATAGCTCCAAACAGTTTCAAATTTTACCATACCGTTTTTTAATGGTATATTGTTTATAGCTTTATCAGAATTATCTAAAGGGTTACATTCATTTATTGTCCCAGTGGAAATCGTAGTATTATCTCCTCTAAGCTTATCTGCATAGCTTTGGGCAATTTTGGAGGCAGTGTTTCTTAAAAAAGTGGATGTGTTATTTTCAATTGCTAATATTAAAGAATAATTTAGACCGAGCAAAAGTATAGCAAAGATAAAAAGGGATATTATTGCTTCTATTAAACCAAACCCTTTATTGTTATTTTGCGTCACAATTTCCCCCATTCATCTTCCCTAAGTATACCATATCAGAAAACTTTACACAATTAAATTGGACATCAACAATCTCTTCCGGGTATATTTTACCTGTCGATTTTAAAAATCCATTTTTATCAAACAGATAAGAACTGTTATCACTTAGAAATTTTTTATTAAGTTTAACTCTTTCCTTTACTCCATCATTTGAATTTGTATTGTTGTCAATAACTATCTCAAAACCATCTGCCGAAAGATACACGTAGTTATTTTCCTTATCTGTAAAAGCAGAGGTTCTTGCTTTTGTAGCTAAAGCAAAGATTTTATACACATCATTCTCAAGATCCCTGCTTTTGGAATACGAATTGTAGCTTATAACGGCAATACCTATAAGTATCGACAAAATGCTTATAACAACCATCAACTCAATTAGTGTAAAAGCCCTAAGTTTTATTTTTCTATCCAAAATAGTATCCTCCCTCTTCTTAATATATTACCAATCCCTAAATTTTCATCAACGGTTATATCCACAATACCGACTGGTGACGTGTAATACCCTTTGGTATCGCTAACCAGTTTTGTGTTTAAAACACTCATACCACCAGAAGTATCTACAGCAATACCTTTTGGTTCTACTGTCACTTGATAACCAGTACAGACTGGATTGTTGTTGGAGATGTTGATTGATCTGCCAGTTGCACAGTTTAACATCCATATTTTAGATGTTGCTTCCATAGTACAAGGATCAGTGGCATATTTTGTACTCACAAACAGCACAACCTGATCTTTATATAACACAGGGTCTATTAAAACTTTTTCCCTTAGGTAGCCTGCCACAGGTGTATTTGTTTTATCGAGGGCATATTTCCAACCAGCAGTTTTTGCATTGATATTTGTACTGTTATCTTGTAACGCTTTGCAAGGATTATCTGTCAAGGTAATAGAATGAGCAGCATTTATTGTCCCTTTACAGCCATCCTGAATAGTGCAGTCAAAAGGTATCCCCCATATATAGTTTTCATCGTTATTACCGGGTGTTCCTTCTGAATCACCAGCATAAAAATGCCTACCAGAACCAAAAAACAGATAAGGTCTTCCAAAGCAGCTACCAGAAGTGATTTTCGAAGTTATTGCGTTTTGAGCTACGTTTAGGTAACTTTTGTTAAAGTCCCACTTCGAAGGTGCGTCTGACTTCGTCTGTATCAACAATACCCCACCACCTGAGTTTGTACTTGATGATGCATCCACGTAACCAACAGCCACAAAGTCTGTATATCCATCATTATTCAAATCTATACCTTCGGTAAAAAGTTTTCCAGAGAAAGCAGTATTCATATTCAACTGATTATTCGTGGTTTTATAAACGGAGTTGATCTTATAATCAGATGTCAATGATAGTATAAAGTATTTAAGACCTTTTGTGGATTTCCCTTTGTAATGGGTGGGCCCATTGCCAAACATTATATACCTACCTTCTGGTCTCTTTATATAAGCTGGCCCTGAGTAAGAAAAACCAAGATCAACGTCTGAAAATTCCCACAATACTACTGGATTAGTTGGGTTTGAAATATCTATTGCAAAGTAGGAGGATAGTCCATCTGTCTCAGCAGGAGTGCAAACATCAGTGCTATCCTTCTTATCACAGCTACATCCCCCACCCAGCCTTAGTCCACCAATAAGGATCTTCTTCTCACCTTCATCAATAATATAAGGTGGCAAGTCAACAAAGTATGTATGGCAGTAATCATTATCCTTGAGATACTTTAGATAAGGTATTACATTTCTTGGTATAAATGCCCATAGTTCTGTACCAATATTGTTTTTTGAACAGGGAGAAACATTTGAGTCATTACAGAGCTCGGCAATATCTTTGTTTGTTTCATTTTGTAAATTTTTCGTTTTACCTACTCTAAACGCATGAAGCATACCATCATTTGCCCCAACATAAAGGACATTGTAGTCAGAAAAAGTATTTGTATCGTATTTTACTAAAACTGGTTTTGAATGTATTATATCCCCGAGCTTCCATACACCTGTTGCACCTTTATAGGTAACGGTTCTCTGTCTCCATCCAGGTATATCGATACCACGCACATAATCAGTAAGGTTATCAACTATGCCGCTAGTTACACCCATTAAACTTGAGAAATTACTTTTATTCGCTTTTATGAAGTCGTATTGGGACGTTGTATTATATGTGCTCGTGTTGTAAGTATGAGTAAAGATTTTTCTGTTGTTAGGATTGGTTGTCAAAAGGATATACCCAGAATCCCATATAGGTGTAACGTTATCAAAACCTTCTGAAGTATTCATCAATATATCAGCATCACCATCACCATCCGAATCAAGCTTTTTATCTATTATCAGCTTTATAAGCCCTGATTCATTTTGGTATTTATATTCTAACACATAATCGTCCAAAAGATTTAGTTTCTTATCGTTAACAGTATCTTCCCTGATACTTATTTCAGTACTGTTGTCAGCTCCAGAATAAGCATAAGTCCACCAACCATACACATTGCCTAACCAATCTAAAGATTTTTTGTTCTCAAACTCTTTTTTTGCACTATATACACCCTGCATGGCAATACTTGCGCTACTTGTCCTTTCTGTCAATAATGCTACACCTGTACCTGCTCCAGAGACATTAAGGATCTTCTGTAAAATAGAATCCAAGCTATCTGCTAACTTCGCTCCATTAAACGCCTCATAGTAAGCATCAGGTATACCATCACCGTCTTTGTCCCATTTATCCTGTTTATCTGGCTTACCTGTTTTGTCATAATCATCAAAATTCCCCCATTTTGCAACGTACCAGAGGGGTGGTCTTAAAGTATTACCTGTATTAGTAAAGCTTACAGTGAAATCCTTTTGCCAGACAAGGGGCATGTTGCCAATAATGGGTGGTGTATCTGAATCACTGGTTGCGTCTTTATCTCTCACTACAAGGTAGATGCCATCTTCTGTTGTCCCTGATATAGAAAACCCTAATACTTGATCTATACATCCTGCAGCGTATTCGGATGTAACTTTTACCCTTATTCCGTTTGTAGTTTTTTCAATATTGTACAATACTATGGCATCCATATCATGGTCAGCACCCTGTTCCACATCCTCAAAATTCACTCTTAAGTCTATCTTTTTAACACTTCCATCATTTTCATACTCGATATTTGTGATATAGTAATCTACTATCTGGTTGGTTGGACAAAAACCGCTTGATTGACAGCTAAGTATCTTCATATTTCCAGATGAGTTATCAAAGGTACATTTATCATAACAGTTGGTCTTAACATTTAAACAACCACTTATCGATTTTGCTACAGGGATAATCCTTATCTCCCTATTATTTACTTTAAAAGAAAGATTACCCACATAGTCGGATGTAGCAAGTACAAACGATTCCACATTGTTTGGCTTCCCGGTCTTATTTTTAAAATCTTTTTTTCCATAATAGGCTACTGCTGCGGAATAGTAGGTGCCTTTTTTAGTGGGCTCTTCGGGGCATATCCCCATTATGGAGCTTAGATTAGTTACCGATTTGGAGGAACACACAGTATCCGTAACAGATCCACTCTGACCTATAAACCATTTGTTACCTGCTATAGATTCTTCAGTACCAATAATATCTGCAATCGAGGATACATTAAGATCAGAAAGGTCACCACTAAAACTATTAAAATATGAACCGGGCAGCTGATCATTATCAAAACTTACGTTAATATCGCTAAGTATGACAAAAAAAGGTTTTGCACAGTTTGGGAATAAATCATACGGTTTGTCCCAAGTAATATTAAAAGGTAAGCCAAGATTGTTTTCAGTGGTGGAGCTGCTAAAGCTATAGGCACTGGTTGCAGTACCTTTATCTGCAAAGTATCTGAGCCCTTCATAGAGCATTTCACCTATTGGATTACCCCAGCTTCTAAAGGTCCCCTCTGTCATAGGTCCATCTGTTTTCCACCCACCATCATACTCGTTGTTGCTATAATTAAACCCTACTATTCTGAGCTTATTCAGTGTGTTAATTATGCCATTTACTGATGTCTTAAATGTACCATCAGTTTGGTTTATTTCATCAGCAACGGAAGAAATATTTTTTCTCACCACACCACCAGACATGTTCTTTTCATAGCTACCTGTAATAAGGCCAAAGAAGATGTCGCTCCTACTTATACATTTACCATTGTTTGTGCAATCGTTATCGTTGGAACATATCTGAAAATTTTTAGAACATACCTTTACATAATCCCCTTCCCCGTACTTCTGTAATATACCTATCGGTTTGTATTTTCCATTTGGATATTGTTTACAGTTTTCTTCCAGTCCTACAGTTTCATCACACACTTTTACTCTAATAAAGAAATCTTGTACCCCTGTTCTGTCATCACACACCGGTCTTTCTTTTGATGCCCAATCCCAGATATTTAGCGAAGTATTGTTGAGAAATCTGATTTTTCTTGTTTGACCATCACTTGTAGACGTTATACAAAATAAATGGCTATTATTGCCTGTTGGATTTGAGTATGGGATAAGTTTGCTTGCATTATCCAATGCAGTAAGCCTCTTACCCCAGCTGTGGGCATCTCTGGGGATAAATGTTGCCTCAAGTATAGTTTCAGTAGCCGTATCTGTGGATCTATATCCACCATATAACACTTTTCTTATGATAT
Source organism: Calditerrivibrio sp. (assembly GCA_026415135.1). Lineage (NCBI taxonomy): Bacteria > Pseudomonadati > Deferribacterota > Deferribacteres > Deferribacterales > Calditerrivibrionaceae > Calditerrivibrio > Calditerrivibrio sp. The sequence continues at coordinate 7,250 of JAOAHS010000004.1, forward strand.
CCATTCTGCTCATAGTAAGCCAGTTTAGCAGATTCCCACTCCATGATGACCCATCACAATATTTCTGGCTGTCAGCATTTTTGTGGAAATAGAAATGATCTTTTGTGGAATCATATTTGTAGCATTTTTTAGGATCGAAATAACCGTAGTAATTAAAGCTATGTTTATAAGTGATCTCAATTTTCCCATCATCATCCAAATCAACAGCATCATTATAAGCTTCGTAAAACATCTTGTGGTCTTTACTTAGGATCAGCATGATCAAAGGGGGAGCATTTCCAGGTAGATAAGGTGGGACCGAACAATAATTATTTGCTGAGTATGATACATCTATTATGGTTACTGAAAAGATGATTATCAATAAAAATATCCTTACCATAGTATACCTCCTGCATTTTATTATAACTAATTTCCGTGAAAAAATCGTGAAATGTTTTTAGAGATGTACAGCTTGATAAAAATTTTGTTGCATAAATTAATTTTTTCGGATATAAATTAGCCCCATTTCGCACGCTGAGAAAACCGTAAATAGCCTGTGCCTCTTTTTAAAGGGGTGCTATTTTGGTCAGCGGAGGAAAAACAAATAGGAGGAACTATGTCACACATTTCAATGAAAAGCCTTTTAGAGGCTGGTGTGCATTTTGGTCATCAGACCAAAAGATGGAATCCGAAGATGAGCAAGTATGTCTTCGGTAAGAGAAACGGTATCTATATTATCGACCTTCAAAAAACCGTGCAGTGCTTTAATCAGGCGTATGAATTTGCCAGAGATATGAGCCAGAAAGGAGCCAAATTCCTCTTCGTCGGCACAAAGAAGCAGGCTCAAGAAGCTACAAAAGGTGCTGCAGAGAGATGCAACAGCTTTTACATTCACAACAGATGGCTCGGCGGAACCCTCACAAACTTTGAAACCATCAAATCAAGGATCAAAAGACTAAAAGAGCTCGAGGATATGTTTGCCTCAGGCTATATAAACAGGTTCCACAAAAAAGAGATATCAATGATCAAAAAGGAGTATGACAAGCTCCACAAAAATCTTGCCGGTATAAAGGATATGACAGATATCCCTGATGTGATGTTTGTCATAGATATTAAAAGGGAGCAAAACGCAATAGCCGAAGCAAAAAAGCTTGGTATCCCCATAATAGCCATAGTGGATACAAACTGTGATCCAGAACAGGTGGATTTTCCAATACCCGGCAATGACGATGCCATAAAAGCCTGCCAACTTATTGCAGATAGGATCGCCGATGGTATAAATGAAGGCAGACAGATGAGAGAAGAAGATCTTGTAAATGAGATAAGGACCGCTTCTATATCAGAGGAAGAGGACATACCCCTTGATCAAGTGATCAATTCTGTAAATATCGATGCAAAATTAGACGAATATGAGGAGGAAGAGTAATGGCTGAAATATCTGCTGCTTTAGTTAAAGAACTTAGAGAAAGGACCGGAGCTGGCATGATGGATTGCAAAAAAGCTCTGGCGGAGACAAACGGAGATATAGATCAAGCTATCGAATACCTAAGGAAAAAAGGGCTTTCATCAGCAGCCAAGAAAGCAAGTAGAATAGCTGCCGAAGGGATCATAGCAGATCATGTAGAGGGTGATACAGGTGTAATTGTCGAGGTTAATAGTGAAACAGACTTTGTCGCCAGAAACGAGGAATTTGTCAGCTTTGCTAAGGATGTGGCAAAATGTATAGTAAAAAACAACGTAAATACCCTTGAAGAGTTAATGAACTCAAGCTTCGGCAGTGGGGAAACAGTCAGTGAGGCCTTAAATACGAAAATTGCAAAAATTGGAGAAAAGATCGATATCAGAAGGTTTGCAAAGTTTCAGGGTGGTCTTTTAAACACCTATATACATCTTGGTGGCAAGATCGGCGTTATAGTAAAGATGGAAGGTGGCGATAACAATTTGGCTAAAGATATATGTCTACATATCGCTGCTTCAAATCCACTGTATCTTGATACCTCCAGTGTAGATCCAGAGTTTATCAAAAAAGAGGAAGAGATCCTCACAGCCAAACAAAAGGAAGCTGGCAAGCCTGATAACATAATCCCCAACATCGTAAAAGGTCAGATCGCCAAATATCTCAAAGAGATCTGCCTAATGAGCCAACCTTTCGTAAAAAATCCAGACATCACTATAGAGCAACTACTTGCAGAACACAAGGCTAAGATCGTTGGTTATGCAAGATTTCAGGTGGGTGAGGGTATTGAAAAAAAGCAGGAAAACTTTGTAGAAGAAGTGATGAAGCAGATCAAGGGGTAGTGTGCCCTTTGACGGTTTCCATGAGTATAATATCTCGCTTAAAAAGGTCATAACCAAGAGAGGGCAACCCCCTCTCTTTTTTTTATAAAACCAGCCTCCATGTGTGCAAAAAAAGATACACTGTTTTCAAGTAAAAACAATCATATAGAAACATCACTATATGCTAATAATAAAATTTTGTTATAAAAAAACATTCAGTGTAAGCTACTTACGTTTGATGTAAAAAAGATGTTAAATGAATAGTTTAATTGGCATGTCTTTTGAATCTAAAAATTACAGATGGACAACATTTTTGAGTTGACATCAAATAGAAAATGGTTTAATAATTAGAAAAAGATGGCTTCGCCATCGAGAAAAGGCTATATTAAGAAAAAAATAAACTTAGGAGGAAAGAAAGTATGAAAAAGTTAATCGCACTTTTAGCAATCGGTTTAATTGCTGCACCTGCAATTGCCCAGCAGTGGAATATGTATGGACAAGTTAGGCTTGGGGCTTTTTACAAGAGCTTAGATGAATATGCAAGTGGTATTGGCGAATCAGATACTGATCTGACTTTTGGTAATTTTATTAACTCAAGAATAGGTGCTAACGTAAAAGCTAGCGATAAGCTTACAGCCACAGTAGAATTAGGAATCGGTTCAGCCGAAAATATTGGTAATCCTAATCTTAGTGCTAATGCTGTTACAACTCGTTTAATGTTTGCCACCTATGATTTTGGTGGTTTAAAAATGAGAATAGGCCAAGACTATGCTCCAACTGCCGCATTCGCTGCTTTCAACCAGGTTTCTAATACTGATAACGACTTAGTTGGTTTTGGTGCAATCAACTCAGCTAGATATTCTCAGTTAAAATTTATGGCTGCTGGTTTTGAACTTGCTCTTTCAAGGCCAGGATTGGTTTCTTCTGATACAACTCAAATCGATGTTTTACTACCTAGGATAGAAGCATCATATACTTTAGATGTCAACCCCATCAAAGCAAAAGTATATGGTGGATATCAGACATATAAAGTATATGACAACGGAACTGCTTATGTTAAAGAAAATGTAGCTAAATATGACGATACATTGTATGGATACATTTTAGGTGCATATGTAAATGCCAATATGGGTGCAGTATATAGCAATTTGAATGCTTACGTTGGTTCTAACCTTGGAACAATGGGTTATTTGGGAGGTCAATCAGGTTTAGCTAGTAATTCCAGACCATTTATATTAAGCAATGGTACTCTTGACAATTCAAAAGATTACGGTTTTGCTATAAATGCTGGTTTTAAGGCATCTGATGCTCTGACTTTTGAAGCAGGTTATGGTTATGCCCAAACAAAATATGGAGCAAAAGATGTTAAAGATGATGCACAGTCATATTATGTAAATGCTATAGTTAATTTAGCGAAAGGTTTCTTCATTGTACCAGAGATTTCTGTAGAAGATAAGAAGAAAAATGGTACTGTCAAAGAAGGTAAAACAACTTTCTACGGTGCTAAGTTCCAAGCTAATTTCTAATTTGAATACTAATTTTTACAATAACATAAAGGAAGGCTTTTGCCTTCCTTTTTTATTTAAATCTTACTGTTTGCTTATTTTCTAAATAATAAGGCTTTATCGATTTTAAATTAACCATAATGACCTATTAGTGATTAAAAATTAGCATCTTTTATAACATTTATTCAAGGTATTTACTATTGTTTAATGGAATCAAACATTTGGCATTAGTTTTGCTAAAAAAATATTAATTTTTTTCTAAAAATGTATTGAAAAAATGTTAAAAATTTGTTAACTTACATTTAACAGAATTGTTACAAAAAAATCTGGAGGTAACTATGAAAAGACTTATTGCTTTGTTAGCTATTGGACTTATTTCAGTGTCAAGTTTTGCTGCTACTTATGATTTTTATGGGTCGGTTAGGCTTAAAGCATTCTATGGCACATCTGACAAATATTTTTCTGGTTTAGGCAAGTCAGATACTGACCTTGAATTCGGCACTCAGGGTAATTCAAGGATCGGAGCAAATGTAAAAGCTTCCGATAAATTGACTGCATCATTTGAGCTTGGTTTGGGTACAAGCGAAGATGGCAGTAATAAAGTTTCTACCAGGGTATTATATGCTACCTACGATTTTGGTGGATTTAAAATGAAAATCGGTCAAGATTATTCTCCATCAGATTTCGAGCCTTTTAGCCAAGTATACGGCAACGACAATGCATTAGACTCTTATGGTGGTGTGTCTGTAGCTCCAAGATCTCAGATTGCCTTTAGCTTTGGAGATTTTGATATAGCTCTTATTTCTGCAAATCAACCAGATAAAAAAAATTATGATGTAGTTCTGCCAAAAATCGAAGCAGCATATAATTACAAGTTTGGCCCAGCCTCTGGGAAAGTATTTGCTGGCTATCAAACATACAAGTATGACACATCTACAAACGATAAATCTGTAAATGCATATCTATTAGGCATTGGTACTACCGTAGATGTTAAACCAGTCGTGCTTAATGCTTTAGCATGGTATGGTTCTAATACTGGTAATTATGGTATATCTAGCAATGGCTATTATGATGCTGCCCATGATAAGAACTCCCAAGATTTTGGCTTTGCAGCAGAAGTTGGTTTTAATGCCACTAAGGATATTATGTTTAATATTGGCTATGGATACCAGAGAACTGACATAGATTCTGCTCTCAAAGCAGATGCTCAGCAGTCTTATTATGCCAATGCCATTATCACAATTGCAAAAAATCTATATATAACACCAGAAGTTGGTGTGTTTGATTCCATGAAAGATTCTTCTGGCAACAAAGAGGGTAAAAAATATTATTACGGTGCACAGTTCAAGGCTAATTTCTAAGTATATTGAGTGGGTATCCAAGAAATGGATACCCCTATTACCCTCCTGAGATCCTTCCTAATTATTTCTGGATTTTTATTCTTGAATATGTTATAAAATAAAAAAACTTTTAAAGAGGTAATACGTATGAGGTTTATAAGATTTTTTATAGTTATCTCCCTGTTACTTTCATTGTCGATGAGTGCAGAAGCGCGTTTTGAAGGGTTGATTAAATCTCTGGATGAGTATTTTAGTGCAGAAAACGGAATTGTAATTGCTGTTGATGGTAATATGGTAACCACCGACATTGGATTAGAGCAAGGTGCATTTGTTGGTAAGATATTTAAAGTTTTTAGGGAGGGACAAGAGATCAAACATCCCATCACGGGAGTAGTGTTAGGTAAAAAGAAAACTTATCTTGGAACAATAAGAATCAAAGATGTGTTTGATAAATATGCTCTGGCTGAAGTGATAGATAAAACTGCTGATATAAAAGTAGCAGATCAGGTGATCAGTGAGAAACCCGTTAAGGTTGATACAGCTTTTCTTAATTTTAACAAGAGAATAGAGTTTTTGTTGACTGATGAACTCAGTAAAAGCAAAATTCTGATATTCGATAAGCAATCACCAGTCAAATTAAACTTTTATCAGCAAGAAAATGGCGTGATAAAAACTGATGTAGTCGTAAACGATAAGATAGTAAAAACAATCCTTTTCTCAGATGTCAATGTGGGTGATGATAGAACGAAAGCTTTTGGGGCTACAACAGATCTTGTAAGGAGTGAGATGTTTAGCTTGGATTTAAAAACTGTTACTGTTGGAAAAGTATTTAAAGACAATAACGATTATGTTATTGCTGCTGACTCAAAAAATGTATATATTTTTAAATTCGATGGTAATAAATTTTTAAAAGTCGCTGAAATAAGAGGTGAATTTGATGATATTCAGAGTGTAGAAACGATAGATTTGAATAAAAATGGTATAGATGAAATATATATATCAAACATTTATGAAAATAAAGAAGCAAGGTCATATATTTATGAATTAAACAATGAAGGAAAGTTCGTTAAAGTTGGTAGTCATCATCCATTCCTTTTTAGAACGATTATGATAAATGGTGACAAAAAGTTAGTATGCCAAAGGGTATCAAGGGATGGTAATTATCTGGGTGCAGTATCTTATTTTGAATGGGTAGATGGTCAGTTTAGAAGAGGTGAAGCTATTGAAGGCTCTGAAAAGGTTGGCATATATGGCTTTGGATACGCAGATTTAGATGGTGATGGTAAAAAAGAGATTCTCTGGGTAGATGATGATTTTAAACTTAGAGTCTACAAGGGTAAAGATGAAATTTATAGAAGTGTAGAGTTTTTTAACCAAACACCACTTTACTTTCTAATGAATCAAGAGGTTTTGTTAAAAGAACAAAAAGGGTATGGGCCAAATGATAATCCAATTGAACTTAGACAGTATAGAAAGTACCTAAAAAATAGAATATTTGTAAATGACAAAAATGAGCTATTTTTGCTAAGAAATACTCAAACATTTAAGATGTTACCCATGATAGAAAAATTCTCCGACTCATCAATTGGTAGATATGTATGGCAGGCTAAAATGATCAGGAAAAGCTGGGAATCTGACATGTTTGAGCCAGTGATTACAGATTATTACGTAGTGGAAAAATATGGTAAATACTATGCATACGCTATAAGAAATACTAGCCCAAGCCCTAAAGGTGGGCTTTTAAAAACATTATTTAATACAGCAAAAAGTGAGATTATATATATAGAAATTAAATAATTAAGATGATGTAAACCACCGGTGCTGAATGAAGAAACTACCAATAGGAATTTCTACATTTAAGACGATCATTGAAGAAAATTATGTGTATGTTGATAAGACCAAAGAGGCGTATGAGCTGATAGAAAATGGTCAGTACTATTTCCTCTCCCGCCCCCGAAGGTTTGGGAAGTCTCTGTTTTTGGACACGTTGAGGTCTATATTTGAGGGTAAAAAGGAGCTTTTTGAAGGTCTTTATATATATGACAAGTGGAATTGGTCTAAGAAATATCCTGTTATTAGGATAAGCTTTAACGATGGTAATTTTAAGAGTAAAGAGAGTTTCAGGCAAACACTGTACGAAATATTAAAGCGCAATCAGGATATACTTGAGGTAGAGTGCGATAGAGATCTATCGTTATCAGGCTGTTTTAGGGATCTTATCTATTTATCTTACAAGAAGTACTCCCAGAAGGTAGTGATTTTGATAGATGAGTATGACAAGCCAATCCTTGACAACATAGAGGATAGGGAGCTTGCTACTGTGATGCGGGAGGAGCTTAAGGGTTTTTATGCGGTTATAAAGGGTTCTGATGAGTATATCAAGTTTGTATTTATTACAGGGGTATCCAAGTTTTCGAAGGTATCGTTGTTTAGTGGATTGAATAACCTTGAAGATATAACATTAAACCCGAGATATGCGACAATTGCAGGATATACCCATAGGGATCTTGAGACGGTGTTTAGTGAACATCTAAAGGGTCAGGATTATGAGAAGATCAGGCGTTGGTATAATGGATATAAGTGGCTTGGTGAGGCTGTGTATAACCCCTTTGATATTCTTTTGTTTATATCCAATGGGTATATGTATCGCAATTAC
>JAOAHS010000005.1 GCA_026415135.1 Calditerrivibrio sp.
TCGCATAATTAAACGTCATAGAACCCAATATCAACGGTAAATACTTAACATCCCACCAACTATAAAATATAAGAGACATCACAACAAGCCACGTCTTAGACGCAAGCGTTAACCTCAACCGATTCAATATAAAATAAACAACCAAACTTATCGGTAAAAATAAAAATATAAACTCATGTGAGTTAAATAGCATTCTTAATTAGCCCCTTCTGAAATCACTTGATTATATCAAATGGGATAAAATAAAAACATCTATATTTAATCAAACTTAACCTTCTCAAATATGCTTTTTGACGCCTTCCAGCTCCAATGGGTATCATCTGCATAATATACATCAAATTCACCCTTTTTTACATCTTCCAAAAGTATCGCCTTCGTGTCGATAAAAGCATATCTCTTTTCAAGTGGACGCAGTAGCTCAAAAAAAACACTTTTAGGATAGGGATTGTTAACAATATAATCACTATAAAGATTATACTTGTCCACCGCAGGCATAAAGTATAACTTTATCCCCTTTTTTGCAAGCATATCGGCAAAATGATTAAGGTTATCATTCAAAAGCTTTATAGTATGTTCTTTTGAATAGGGTATATTTTCTACATCCTGAAAAACAAAAAGAAGTTTGTCAGAGTTTTTAACGGAAAAAAAGGGCTTAGAAAGTTTTCTTACACATACCATTGAATCAAGAGGTCTATCTTTGAATTTGTAAAGGAAATAGAAGAGAATAAATTTTAAATTACCTGTATTAATAAAACTAACCTCTGGAAGTTTTCCCGAATAGGTCTTTCGTTTATAATACTCTTCAACATCATGCAAACTTACTTTTTCACCAAAATTCAAAGGCCTACCATACCAAAAGGCGCAAAACCTTTCTACAGTTTCAATTAACAAATACTTGGGTTTCACCTTATCTAAATATCCACTATTATAAAGGATAATTGCGGTTTCCAAGGGGCTTCTTTCAGAATACCTTTGCATATTTAAAACATTCAAATTATGTATTGAAGCTATCCAATCCTGATAAAATCTATCCCTGCCACCCCCTGCTCCTTGAGAAAAGGAATCTCCAATGGTAATCATATCTATAGGTCTTCCGTCGTAATCTACATTTTCAATATGCCTTTTTGGTAGAGTATCATAATTATTTCTATAATGTTTCGAATTAATTACATAACCCAACCTATCCAATCCACCATTGTAATATTTCTTATCAGTTAAAATATCTTCCGTCCAGAGTTTCCAGATTGCAAAATTAAATCCCGCATAAAATAAAACAATAGATAAAAATACAAGAGTAAACTTTTTATAAGGTCTCATTCCCATCCTCAGAAATTAAAATAGAGGAACTCACTTATTCTTCCCATACTTGTTAAAGCCCAGATAGTTATGACTAACACAAAAAGTAAATGTTTTAAATCAGGTTTGAAATCTTCAACCGCCTCATTTGAGTTTTTTACTACGACACAAAAAAGAGTAAAGAAAAGGATATAAAAAATCGGATCCCCATGAATCTTTATACTCTTCATCCAGCTCCCGAACTCCACACCGTAGTTATGTAAGAATCCTAAATACTTCTCTAAATTCTTCGGTAACACTATACCATTTAACCCAAACATCCCAGATAACACCTTCATAGCATCATCCCATGTCTTCGCCCTAAAAAATACCCACGCT
>JAOAHS010000006.1 GCA_026415135.1 Calditerrivibrio sp.
TGGCTGTTATTTTTTCCTACTTTGTGTTTATAGTTCTTAATATGTACTTCTTGAAAAAGAGGTTTGGGAGGTTTGCTGGTTTTGAACAGAGGATTATTTCAGAGATTAATGATTATATTAATGATATTGGGCTTCAGTTGAAGAAAACATTCGTAAAAGAAATGGAGATAAATGAACTTGCATCAGCGCATATGGAGGATATCATAAATAGTACAGACAGAGCAGCTTTTGAAATAATGGACTATGCTAAAGCAATATCTGAGTCCACTGATAACCTTATAAATGAAATAGAAAGCTTAAGGGGCAAATCAGATCAGTTTTCCAAAGAGACTAACATCAATATAGAAGAAAATGAGAAGACATTAAAGATGCTCCAAAGCTTTATTGCTAATCAACGACTTGAGATAGAGCAGGATATGGAGATAGTTTCAATCCTTCAAAATAATGCAAAAGAATTAGCTTCATTGGTGGGGCTTATAAAGAGCGTAGCTGAACAGACAAATCTCCTTGCTTTAAATGCGTCTATTGAAGCTGCCAGAGCTGGTGAAGCTGGTAAAGGATTTGTTGTGGTGGCAAATGAAGTTAGAAAGCTATCTGTGAAATCCAATGCTGCGGCATCGGAAATAGAAAAAGCTGTGAATATGATGGCTGCTAATATAAAGTCAAAATTAGCAATCAAGACAGATAGAAAGATTAATGCAGAGAAGAATGAGTTTCTCATCAGGTTGGAAACTCAGCTTAGTTCAGTGGCAGACAGTTACAGATTGATGGATCACATGAATCAGGAGATTATAAAAAGAGTTTACGATAGTAGTATGGTAGTAAACTCAAAGGTTATGGAACTACTTGCTAACATACAATTTCAGGATATAACAAGACAGCAATTGGAGAAAATAAAAGAGATCTTTAAAAAATTAAATAATATGCTCAGTGAAGTGAATGTAGAAAGGGATAATATATTAGAAAGTTTGAGTAAAATAGTGAATTTTGACATCAATGAATTCAAATCCCATTATGTCATGCAAAAACAAAGGGATACGCATGATAATTTTAAAAATAAAAAAAAGAAGGTGGTTACAAAAAAACAGGAAGATAATTTAGTGTTTTTTTAAGATTGGAGGAAAAGATGAAAAAACTGATTATGATAGTAGATGATTCAGCTTCCCTTAGGCAGGTTGTTAAAATGACGCTCGAAAAGATGGGGTATGAAGTAATGGAAGCAAAGGATGGAAAAGAGGCTCTGGATAAGGCAAAAGGTAAAAAAATAAACCTTATAATAACAGATCTTAATATGCCTGTGATGGATGGTATTACATTTATAAAAGAGCTTAAGAAGTTACCTGAACATAAGTTTACACCTGTTATGATGCTTACTACGGAGTCTCAGCAGAGTAAGATGATGGAAGGTAAGGCGGCTGGTGCTAAAGCCTGGCTTGTTAAGCCTTTTAAGCCAGAGCAGATCACTGCAGCTATTGAAAAACTAATACTACCTTAGAGGTGGTTACTCATGCCAGTGGAAAATACTTTAAACGGAAATTGTAGTGTCATAAAGTTTTTAGATAGTTTGACAATACATAATGTAGCAGAGATTAAGGCTATGCTGGAAGGTTGTACTTTTACTGAGAAGATAATTATAGATCTATCTGAAGTTAACGAAATGGATAGTGCTGGATTTCAGCTTTTATATGCTTTTATCGAGGATTTGATTAAGAACAATTACGATTTTATGATCTCAAGTAAAAGTGATATTATAAAAAATTTTGAAAGTACTTACCGTTTGGAGTTTTAGATGAGTATAGATCCTAAAAGTGTTTTTATTGAAGAAGGGATGGAACTGCTGGCTTCTGCCGAAGAGAGCTTGCTTTGTCTTGAAGGAGATATTGAAGATGAAGAAGCATTGAATGCTCTTTTTAGGGTTATGCATACCTTTAAGGGGTCTGCTGGCGTTGTTGGGTTTGATTACATTCAGAGCTTTACACATAAATTTGAAAACTTTTTAGATGATGTTAGAAACGGAAATATCAAGCTTAATTCGGATATTATATCTTTACTCCTAAAATGTAAAGACTTTTTAAATACTGTTTTAGATCAGATTAGAGAAACTGGTGAAGACAGTACAGATGAGATAAAAATGATGGGGGATGCTATTCTTCTCGAATTAGGGTCGTTCGTGTTACGAAAAAGTGAGAAGAAAGAGGATAAAAAAGAAAAGGTAATCCTTGATCTGGACAAAGATGATGATGACAAAGTGGTGTCAGATTTCTGGCATATTTCTTTGAGATTTAATGAAAATTTCTTTATGACTGGCATGGATCCGTATTCATTTGTTTCCTATTTATCGAAATTGGGTAAAATTGTTAACATTACCACGATACTAAATACACCATCCTTTAAAGATTTTGATCCAGAAAAGTGTTATTACGGTTTTGAAATAGATCTGGAAACAGAACATGAAAGACAAGCTATAGCTGATGTTTTTGAATATATCTTGGATGATTGTAAGGTTTTGATAATACCTCCAAAATCTAAGATTGAAGAATATATCAAATTGATCAATGAAGTACCAGAAGATAATGAGTTGATCGGTCAGATATTGGTTAAAGCAGGTACTTTGACGGAATCTGAGTTGGAAAAGATTCTCAACTGGCAAAAAACTGTCGAGCCCCAGATGAAACTTGGTGAAATTTTGGTGGAGGAGGAGAGGTTGGATCCTCAAATTGTGGATGCTGCGTTAAAAAAACAATCCACTATCAAGGAAAAGAAATCCACCGAACAGAGAAGTCTTAGGGTAGATGCAGAAAAACTGGATAGAGTGATAAATATTGTGGGGGAATTAGTTACCACCACATCTGGCATCCTTCAGAGATCAAAGGCCTTGCAGGATCCAAAATTGGATGAGTTTTCTTCTACTCTTTTTAGACTGGTAAATGATCTCAGGGACTATTCTATGGAACTAAGAATGGTGCCTGTAGGGGATTCTTTTAATAAATTTAAAAGGTTAGTGAGGGATTTGGGTAGGGAGTTTGGAAAAGATATAGATTTTGAAATAATTGGTGGTGAAACTGAATTAGACAAGACTTTTATAGAAAAGATAAATGATCCATTGGTTCATTTGATTAGAAATAGTATAGATCATGGTATTGAAAGCTATGAAGAGAGAATTAAAGCAGGTAAAGATCCAAAAGGTCAAATAATATTAAAAGCTTATAATGATTCAGGTAATATCGTAATAGAAGTGACGGATGATGGTAAAGGGCTTGATAAGGACAAAATAGGTCAAAAAGCTGTAAGCATGGGGCTTATTCAATCATATCAACACCTTTCGGATACGGAAGTTTTCAATCTGATTTTTGAGCCAGGTTTTTCTACTGCAGAAAAAGTAACCAACATATCAGGCAGAGGGGTGGGGATGGATGTGGTTAGACGTAATATCGAAGAGTTGCATGGTACTGTATCCATTGAGTCTCAAAAAGGTAGATATACCACCATTAGAATAAGGCTTCCTCTAACCCTTGCTATTATAGATGGTTTCTTGGTAGAGGTGGGTAAAGAGAAATTTGTATTTCCATTAAATATGGTTAATGAATGTATTGATGTAGATGTTGATAGATTGGAGCAAACAGGAAGACAATACATATCATTGAGGGGGCAGTTGCTTCCTTATGTTGATTTACATACACTGTTTGATATCAGGGGTGTTGGGTCAAAAACGGTTAGTGTTGTCATAGTGGATTATTCAGAGCTCCGATTAGGTCTTGTGGTAGATGAGATACATGGTGAGGTTCAAGCGGTGATAAAGTCTCTTGGGGGGCTTTATAAAAATGTGGAGTATTTTAGTGGGGCTTCGATTTTGGGAGATGGCTCTGTGGCTTTGATTGTCGATATTCCAAAATTGATAAAATTATACTGTGAACTAAAGAAAGAAGGTAAATATATAGGAGGTTAAATATGTTAAAAAATTTAAAGATTGGGACAAGGTTAGCCATAAGTTTTTCGGTTTTGGTTTTTTTGTTGATAGTGCTTTCTGTATATTCATTATATACACTTGCCAATGTGAGAGAAAAGGTCGATCGTATAGTCAAAGTTAACAATGAAAGATTGGATTGGGCTAATATATGGGTAGATAATTTTAGAGAAGTTTCTATGGGTATAAGGACCATGTTCCTTGTAGATATGAAAGAGAGGGAGTCTCTAAGAACAAGAATATATAATGAATATAGACCTAAATATATCGAAGCAAGAAAAAAAATAGAGGAGTTGACCCCAAAGGATGATACAAAAGGTTGGGGATTTATCAATGAAGTTGTTAATAAACTACAACCTGTAGTTGAGGCTAACAATAATGTGATATCTTTGCTTATGGAAGGTAAGGACAAGGAGGCTTTACAACTGTTCATGGAGAAGTCGAGGAGACAATCGCGGGAGGTAATAAAGGCTCTGGATGATCTAATAGCCTACCAAAAAGAGAGAAATCAGTTTAGATATGAGCAAATAATAAAAGAAATGGAACAAGCCAGATTCTTGGCAATAATGTTGTTAATTACTTCAATTATAGTTACAATAGTTATAAATATTATAATGACAAGAAGTATTAAAAAACCTGTCGATTTGTTAGTTGATGGCTTAGAGAAGGTTTCAAATGGTAATTTGACTATGGATATCCAAGTGGACAGAAAAGATGAACTTGGAGATCTTATGGCTTCTATGAAGAAAACCATAGAAAAATTAAGGGATATTGTTGCTGATGTGAAGTCAGTTGCAGATAATGTGGCGGCTGGTAGTCAGCAGTTAAGTGCTTCAGCACAAGAACTATCACAAGGTGCCACTGAGCAGGCTGCATCGGTGGAAGAAACCTCTTCAGCTATGGAACAGATGGCTGCAAATATAAAACAAAATACAGAAAACGCTTCTACTACTGAAAAGATTTCTATTAAAGCAGCTGAGGATGCAAAGCTAAGTGGTGAAGCTGTAGCTGAAACTGTAAAAGCGATGAAGGAGATTGCTTCCAAGATCTCCATTATAGAGGAGATCGCCAGACAAACAAACCTTTTGGCATTGAATGCAGCTATAGAAGCAGCAAGAGCTGGTGAACATGGAAAAGGATTTGCTGTGGTTGCAAGTGAGGTTAGAAAGTTAGCAGAAAGAAGTCAGTCTGCTGCAGCGGAGATTAGTAGTTTGTCTGGCTCATCTGTTCAGGTGGCAGAGCAGGCGGGACAAATGCTTGCAAAACTTGTTCCGGATATTCAGAAAACAGCTGAACTTGTTCAGGAGATTAGTGCTGCTAGTAAAGAGCAGTCTGCTGGTGTTGATCAGATAAATAAGGCAATACAGCAATTGGATCAGGTTATTCAGCAAAATGCTTCAGCTTCTGAGGAGATGGCTTCTACATCTGAGGAGTTGGCTTCTCAGTCTGAACAGTTAATACATATTATGGCCTTTTTTAAATTAGACGAAAATGCTTCAAATAAGAATTTTGCTATGAGGAAAAAAACACAACCTAAAGTAGCCCACATGCCCCAAAAGGAATTAAAACAACAGAACAAAGCGCTTGAGGCTAAGACAGAGAAGTCAAAAGGTGTGAAACTTAATCTTGATGATGACAGTGAGTTTGAGAGCTTTTAATTGATGGACAGAGCTGACTTATAATTATAGTCAGCTCCTTTTGATAAAAAATTTTGGAGGTTTTATGGGTATAGATAAAATAAAGGATACAAACACTACTATAACTGCATTAACCTTTACTTTGAATAATGAAATTTTTGCCCTTGATATAAAATCTGTAAAAGAGGTCCTTGACTATATAAAGATTACAAAAGTTCCCCGAACACCTGACTATATGCTGGGTGTTATAAACTTGAGGGGTAATGTGGCACCGGTAGTAGATCTAAAGATGAAATTTGGTATGCCACCTTCTGAAAAAACAGTGGATACATGTATCATAATTGTTGAAGTGGATATCGATGGAGTTAAAACTACTGTTGGTATAATGGCTGATTCGGTAAAAGAGGTTGTGGATTTTGATTCCTCACATATTGAGGAAGCTCCAAAGATAGGTTTGAACCTCAATATAGATTTTATCAAGGGTATGGCTAAAAAGGATGATGAATTTGTTATTGTTCTGGATATAGATAAGGTATTTTCTGTAGAAGAGATAGGAGAGATTAGCTCAGTGACCACTACATGATGATATTTTAGAGTTAAAGTGTTAGATATATACAAAGAACAACTAAGCCCAAAGCAGTTTGAGGTTTTAAGGAATTTTATTGAGTCTCATTGCGGTATAAAAATGCCTGATACAAAGAAGATTATGCTGGAGAGCAGGATTAGAAAGAGGCTTAGGGCTCTTGGTATTTCCAGTTTTAGAGAATATTTAGATTATGTTTTCAATTCTAAAGAGGGTGAGGATGAGGTAATAAATCTTATAGACGTAGTTACCACTAATAAAACTGAGTTTTTTAGGGAGAATGATCATTTTGTTTTTTTACAAGAAAAAGCTTTACCATATCTTATTGAAAAATTAGGTAGGATAAGTCTTTTAAAAGTTTGGAGTGCAGCGTGTTCGAGTGGTGAAGAACCTTATACGATTTTGATTACTCTATCAGAGTTTTGTGAAAAAAATGATATGATTCTGGATTTTCAAGTATTAGGTACTGATATATCCACTGCTGTTCTTAAAAAAGCTAAAGAGGCTGTGTATCCGATGCAGTCTGTTTCTACAATTCCTCTAACTTTACTTAAAAAGTATTTTTTAAGGAGTAAAGATCCGTCTAAACAATTGGTCAAAGTCATTAAACCGCTGAGGGAAAAGTTAATATTGAAAAGGCTTAATTTTATGGATAAGATTTATGACATTGAGGGTAAATTTCATATAATATTTTGTAGAAATGCCTTGATATATTTTAGTAAAACTGATCAACATGAAATAGTAAGAAAATTGACAAACTACTTAATTGACGGGGGTTTTTTGTTTTTAGGACATTCAGAAACAATTCAGGATGGTTCTTTGCCACTCAAAAGAGTTGGACCATCAACTTATATAAAATGGAGCTACTATGAAAAAAATTGATGTTTTGATTATAGATGATTCTGCTCTGGTAAGACAAACGCTACAGGAGATTTTGCGATCTGATCCAGAGATTGGTAGGATAGAAACAGCTCAGGACCCTTATGTGGCTGCAGAAAAACTTCAGGAATTTGTTCCTGATGTTATCACCCTTGATATAGAAATGCCTAAAATGGATGGCCTTACCTTTTTGAAAAAGCTTATGTCTCAACATCCACTTCCCGTTGTTATTTGCTCAAGTATTGCTGGGCATAATACAGAAGAAGGTATTAGGGCTCTTGAGTATGGAGCTATCGATATTATAGAGAAGCCAAAAATGGGGCTGAAGATTTTCTTTGAAGAATCCAAAATATTAATCTTGGATACTGTAAAAGCTGCGGCACGTGCTAATGTAAAAAAGCTAAAACTTACACCTACAGCAAAGCCTGTGGAACCAAAGCTTTCTGCGGATGTTGTAGAGCCACCAAAAATAAGTAAGATGCAGTTACAAACGACAGAGAAGGTTGTCTTAGTAGGAGCTTCCACTGGTGGTACTGAGGCTCTGAGAATCTTTTTAGAACGTTTTCCTGTTGATTGCCCTGGTATAGTAATAGTTCAGCATATGCCTGAGAATTTTACACGGTCTTTTGCAGAAAGATTAAACAACTTATGTGCGATAACAGTTAAAGAAGCAGAAAATGGTGATAATGTGTTGCCTGGTAGGGCCCTGATAGCTCAGGGGAATAAGCATCTTTTAATAAAGGTAAGTGGTGCAAGATACTTTGTAGAGGTAAAAGATGGGCCTTTAGTTAGTCGCCATAGACCCTCAGTAGATGTATTATTCAGATCAGGGGCAAACTATGTGGGTAAAAATGCTATTGCAGCAATTTTAACAGGTATGGGTGATGATGGGGCAAAGGGTATGCTTGAACTGAAACAGGCTGGTGCTTATACTATAGCACAGGATGAAGAAAGCTGTGTAGTATTTGGTATGCCTAAAGAGGCTATCAAGTTGGGTGGGGTTATGAAGGTATTGCCATTGGAGGCTATACCTTATCATATCATGGAGATTGCTAAAAAAGGGAAGTGGTAGTTAATTTTGGGGATATTTTTCATTATGAGCTTGATGAAGACCTAAAAAATAGTTCAGATCTTTCGGGGTTAGGACTTTGTTGATCAAGAAGAACTCTCCTATTTTGGGTTGTTCTTTTCTTTGCTGAAACAGTAGTGACTTTAGCTGGAATGGAGTAACAATGCTATATTTCAACATTATCTCTCCTGTTAATTGGGTTGGTTTTTTACTTTGTAGAACAAAATATAGCCCTTCCTCATCTAAGTAGCGCCATCTTAAAGCTATTTCACCTATACGGTCTCTTTGTCTCCTCTGCCAATTAATGGATTTTATGTATAAGTCCCAGTCGATTACTCCATGATAATATAAAAATTCTGAAAACTTAAGATTTCGTTTGGGGATATATCTTTTTTTGTTATTATGTATATGGGTGTACTCTTTTTCTGGATTTTTAGTTGTTTCGGTATGTTCAAGTAGTTTATTTTTTCCGATCTCTCTACCTATTATATATTTAGTTAATAATTCGTAAGCTTCTACAATTTTTATAAAATAGGACCTTTTTTCTTCAACTATCTCCGGAGGGTAACCTATAAACATATCTGGATGGTACTGGAAAACTAATTTTTTATATGCTGACTTAACATCCTCCATAGAGATATGTCTTAAAAAGTTTGTGTCTATGAATTTTTGGTTTTCAAACAAAATTCTACATGCTTTTATTAAATCTAATGAATGCATAAGTGGTTGTTTAATCCCATCTTTTTTTATAGTTTACAAAAAAATCGATGGACTTGAGATATTTTAAGTCAGGGTATTTTTCCTGTATGTAGTTTTCTACCTCTGGGTGATATACATAGCCAACAAAGAATGGGTATACTGTTGTATTTAGATAGCCCCTTATTCTTAACAATCTTGAGTAAAACTTATCCACATCTTTTTTACCTGGTCTAGTTTTGCACTCTCCTATAAGGTATACTTTTTCCCCGTTTTTTTTACCTTCAGCAAATATATTTACTTCATCATAAGCTCCATCTGGATAAACTAAGTTTTTTCTGGTGATATTTTGTACTTCAACGCCAAATTCTTTCTGGCTAAAATCGAAGATAAAAGGTGCTATCTGATCTTCTATGCCATAACCTACAATATCAGATAATCCACCTAATATTTCACGGGTTCTTTTGTGTTCCTTTACAAGTAATTTTAGTTCTTCTTCTGTTTTTTTTTGGGCTTCAGCGAGTTCGTTGAGCTTTTTTTCAGTTTTTTTCTGGATTTCGGCGAGTTCATCGACTCTTATTGTTAATTGTTCTAACTTTTCTTCTGTTCTTTTTTGAGCTTCAGCAAGTTCTAATAAACTGTTTTCAGTTCTTTTTTGGGCCTTTGCAAGTTCTGATACTAACTCTTTAAGTTCATCAAAATCCTCTTTTTTAACAGATTTATCCATTTCATCTACAAAAGTCATAAATACATCTTTTAGCTCTGGGGATAATTGATCGATTTTTCTAAACATTTCAGTGCTTATACCCATTATGATCTCCATCTTTTTGCTATATACTATAATAAATCAAAATTGGTATTGTTTTCAATATGAAAATTTAGATGTCATAAAAAAGGATATTTTACTTTTTATATAATTGAGCGGAGGAGGTAGGATTCGAACCCACGGTGGGCTATCAACCCACGCCTGTTTTCAAGACAGGTGCCTTAAACCACTCGGCCACTCCTCCGTCTTGGGAAGATTCATATAATACAAAATTTATTACTTTGCAACTATTTTTTTAAATATCGTCAAGTTCGTATACAACCTTTCCAGACTTAATGGTAAAGCAATTAATCCCCTTTAGTTTCTTATTTAAAAATGGGGTATTGGTGGATTTGGATTTATTGAGTTTTTCATCGAATACATATTCTTTTTGAATATCTAATATGGCAATATCTGCTTTTTTGCCAACTTCGATAATGCCTCTATCTGTCAATCCTGTTATCTGGGCGGGTGTATAGGAGGTGAGTTTTACGAAATCGTTTAAAGTAATGATACCCTCATTAACGAGTTTTAGGGTCAGGGGAATTAGTGTTTGTAATCCTGTTATACCAAAAGCTGCCAAATCGAATTCTATGAATTTTTCATCTCTATGATGCGGAGCATGATCTGTAGCTATACAGTCTATAGTACCATCCTTGATTGCCTGCTTGATGGCTTCTACATCTTCTTTTGTCCTCAAAGGTGGGTTCATTTTGAAATTTGTATCATAGGAGAGAAGTTCATCTTCTGTAAGGGTAAAGTGATGGGGTGCTGCTTCTGCAGTTATGTTTAACCCTTTTTCTTTAGCAAATCTTATCAATTCTACAGAGCCTTTTGTGCTTACATGGCAGAAGTGGAAATGGGCTCCTGTTAGTTTTGAAATTAGGATATCTCTTGCAACGATAATCTCTTCTGCTTCAGCAGGTATACCTTTAAGACCAGTTATCGTAGAAATTTTACCGTCGTTTATTACACCTTTTCCTGCTAAGTCTTTATCCTCTGAATGGGAAAATATTATCCCACCAACTCCTTTTACATATTCTGCAGCTCTTCTCATCACTTCTGAATTCATAACAGGTTTGCCATCATCTGAAAAAGCAATCGCACCTGCTGCTTTCATCTCACCTATCTCTGCAAGTTCTGCTCCTTCGAGACCTTTTGTAATGGCACCAACTGGAAAAAGATCAATCAAACCTACCTTTTTGGCTTTATCTACCATATAGGTGGTTATATAGGCGTTGTCATTAACAGGTTTGGTGTTTGCCATAGCAAAACATGTGGTAACCCCACCTGCCACTGCTGCTTTGCTTCCTGACTCAATATCTTCTTTGTATTCAAGGCCTGGATCTCTGAAATGAACATGTAGATCAATAAGGCCAGGTACTACTATTTTACCTGAACAATCTATGATTTTTTCAGCTATTTCATTTAAATTGCCTATTTTAGTTATCTTGTCTTCTTCTATGAGTATATCGGCTTTTTTTGTGTTATTAAAATTTATTATCTCACAGTTTCTTAATAAAATACTCATTATTGGACCTCCAACTTATTATTTTGCATAGCTAAAAGATACATTACTGCCATTCTCACTGCAACACCATTTTCTACCTGTGTTAGAATTACAGATCTATCGCAATCGGCTAAATAAGATGGTAGCTCTACCCCTCTATTTATTGGACCTGGGTGCATTATTATGGCATCATTTTTTGCTTTTGCTAATCTATCTTTGTTTAGTCCAAAAAGCTTTGAGTATTCTTTTAGTGAAGGTAATAGGGCAATTCCTTGCCTTTCTAACTGGATTCTTAACATCATAATTACATCAGCATCTTCTACTGCTTCATCTATTGACTTGCATATTTTACAACCAAATGGTTCATAATCCTTTGGAATCATTGTATTTGGGCCAAACAGTCTTAAGTTTATTCCCAGTTTTTTCATTGCCCAAGCATTTGATCTTGCAACACGACTATGGGTAATATCACCAATGATAGCAATGTTTAGACCTTCAAGTTTACCTTTATTTTCTCTGATTGTGTAAAGATCTAAAAGTGATTGTGTTGGGTGTTCGTTTGTTCCATCTCCAGCATTTATTACATGGGCATTGGTATTTTCTGCAATAAATTTTACTGAGCCGGAATAGTAGTGTCTAACTACAAACATATCCACACCCATGGCTTCGATGTTTTTTACTGTATCTATGAGTGTTTCCCCTTTTGCGGTGCTACTTGCTGAGGCTGTGAAATTTATTACATCTGCGGATAGCCTTTTTCCTGCAATTTCAAAAGAAGTTCTTGTTCTTGTAGATGGTTCAAAAAAAAGATTTACTATTGTTTTCCCTTTTAAGGTAGGAACTTTTTTTATGTCTCTACTGTTTATTTCTTTGAATTTCTCAGCAGTGTCAAGGATGTAAAGAATTTCTTCTTTTGTCAAATCCAAAAGGCCGGTTAGATCTTTTCTATTTAAAGCCATACTACCCCCTTTTTTCTATAGTCACAGAATCGATACCATCGATCTCTTCAACTTTTACATTTATCTTTTCTTCAATATTTGTGGGAACATATTTACCAACAAAGTCTGGCTGAATAGGTAGTTCTCTATGTCCCCGATCTATCAAGGAAACAAAAATGATCTTTTTAGGTCTACCATAATCTATTATTGCATCTAAAGCTGCCCTAACTGTTCTTCCTGTAAAGATTACATCATCTATGAGAATAATAGTTTTACCCTTTACATTAAAGCTGATATCGCTACCTAAAACCTCGGGGAATTCTGATATTTCTGTGAGGTCATCTCTGTAAAGAGTTATATCCAGATAACCTATTAATGGTTTTATAGATTTGAATTTTTCTATTATTGTAGCTATACGGTTGGCTAATATAGCTCCTCTTCTTTTGATACCAATAATGGCCAGGTCTTTATCTTCCTTAATCTTTTCCACAATTTGGAAGCTTAATCTTATCAGAATATTATCAATTTCATGTTTATTTAGGATCTCTTTTTCTGCCATATTTCCTCCAAAAAAAAAGCCTCCCAGTATTACTGGAAGGCATCGATTATGTGTAATTTTTTTAAAATTTTATTGATCATTTGAACTCCTAAATGTAATGATAATCTCTAATTTAAACGATGTCAATAAAATTCTTGATAATTTTTTGGTTGTGAATTAAGATAATTAGGTTAGATCATTAAAGGAGGCAAATGCATGAAAAATGTTTTGTTATTGATGGCTTTATTGGTTTTTTCATATTTTGGTGTTGTTGGTTGTGTCCCTGTAGCTGTTGTGGCAGGTGCAGGTGTTACTTATAGTGTAACTGCTGATGCGGTTACCGATTCCATTGATAGGCCAAAAGAGATTTTGATAGAAAAATTTATCCAAACTGTTAAAAAGGATGGAGCATTAATAATATACTCAAGTATTTCTGAAGGTAGTGTAAGAGCTGAAAAGGGTCCTTATAAAATATATTTTGATACCAAAGAGCTAAATGAAAAAGTAACAAAGTTTACTATTAGAGCTCGTAGAGGTTATAATACTATTCCTGACAAAGAGGAATCCATCAGAATTTATAACCTGTTTAAAAAGAGCCTTTGATGATCAGAAAAGCAAATACAAAAGATGCTAAGCGGATACAGGAGCTTGTAAATCATTTTGCGGATAAAGGGGAGATGCTGCATTTGAGCTTAGAACAGATCTATGAACGTATCTTTGAGTTTTTGGTTTATGAAGAAGAGGGGAAGATTTTAGGTTGTTGTGCACTGCACCCTACGTTGGGTAATCTTGCTGAAATCAGATCGTTGGCAGTGGATGAGCAATGTCACGGTAAGGGTGTGGGTAAAAAACTTGTAGAAAGCTGCTTAGAGTTGGCGAGGGAGATGGGTTTCAGCCAGGTTTTTGCCTTAACATATAAACAGCTTTTTTTTGAAAAGTTGGGTTTTAAGGTGGTTAAAAAGGAGAGTTTCCCAAGAAAAATCTGGTCTGATTGCTTCAAATGTCCCAAATTCCCTGATTGTGATGAGATAGGCATGATTATAGATTTATAGAGGTGTTATGACGATAGAAGATATTGTACAGGATTTTGATGAGTTAAAAAGTAAGATTGAACATTTTAAAGTTTTAGTAAAAGAGAATGAGTTGAAAGAGAGATTAGCTAAAATAGAAGAAAAAACCCATGATCCCGATTTCTGGAACAGTAAAGACTCTAAAAATATTTTAAAAGAGCAGTCCAATATCAAGAAATTCCTTGAGGAGTGGAGTTATCTTCTTGGTAGGGTAGAAGATATCAACGTGTTACTGGATCTTCATGAGGAAGGGGAAGATGTTTTGGATGATCTGAATGATGTGTATTCCGAATTAAAAAAATTAGTGACAGATTTTGAGCTTAAATTAGTCTTAAACGGTGAAAACGATATAAATAATGCAATATTGACAATACATTCAGGTGCTGGTGGTACAGAGGCCAACGATTGGGCTAATATGCTTTTGAGAATGTATATAAGGTGGGCTGAAAATCATAAATTTAAATATGAGATGTTGGATTATCAGCCTGGTGATGAAGCTGGAATAAAATCTGCAACTTTGAATATTATTGGCCCATACGCTTATGGATATCTAAAAGGGGAAACTGGTGTCCATAGACTTGTTAGGTTATCCCCCTTTGATGCAAATAATAAGAGACATACCTCTTTTGCTTCTGTATTTGTGTTGCCAGAGATTGATGATGATGTGGATATTGTGATAAATGAGTCTGAACTAAAGATTGAGACATTTAGATCAGGTGGAGCAGGGGGGCAACATGTCAATACCACTGACTCAGCTGTCAGAATAACCCATATACCTACAGGTATCGTTATTAGTTGTCAAAATGAGAGAAGTCAGCACAAGAATAAAGCTCATGCAATGAAAATACTAAGATCCAAGCTCTATGAACTGGAGATGGAGAAAAGAAATAAAGAAAAAAGTGAGCTTGAAAGTTCAAAAACTGAAATAAATTTTGGAAGTCAAATACGCTCTTATGTGCTACATCCATACAAAATGGTCAAGGATTTGAGGACAAGGTATGAGACTGGAGACCCGGATTCTGTGTTAGATGGTTATCTTGATGAATTTATCAAGAGTTATCTTTTTTATAAAGCTGGTTTGAGAGGGATAGCAGAAGGGCTTGAAGAAGAAATATGAAGAATATCAGAGGAACCTATGCGCTAATACATTTAGACAGGTATCTGAACAATCTATCTATTGCCAAAAGGCTTTCAAACTCTGAAATAACACCTGTTATAAAAGCTGATGGTTATGGACATGGAGCAGTTCCCCTTGCTAGATTTACAATGGCTAATTCCAATATAGATACATTTTGTGTAGCTACTATAGAGGAGGGTATAACCCTACGAAAAGGATTGGGTAATGACGCTAATATTATCATTTTGGGTTATGTAGATGAAGCCTATTTTGATGAAGTTGTTAAAAATAATTTTCTTATAAACATATATGATGATAGAGTGGCTGGTCTTTTTAATAAGTATTTGAGGTATAAAGGTATCACATACCCCGTTAGTTTAAAGATAGATACAGGTATGAATAGATTAGGGTACAATTGCGATTTTGATATTAGGAGATTTATGGAAAGTTTTAAGAATCTTTCTCCAAGACTTATCATGAGTCATTTATCAAGTCCAGATAGTGACATCGAGTATACAAATTATCAAGTAAAAAGATTCGATAAAGTGGTTCAAAGGGTTAAATCAGCAGTGCCAAATATCAAAAGCTCTTTGTTTAACTCACCTGCATTGGTATATTTAAAAAATAGTTTTGATTATTCAAGACCAGGAATTATTTCCTATGGTTTTGTAAAGTCTGAGATTGATTTGGGTCTTAGACCAGTTATGGCTATATATTCGAAGTTTATACATATAAAGTATCTTGAAAAAGGTGAGTCTATCGGTTATAATAGAACCTATGTTACGACCAGAAAAACAGTAATGGGCGTTTTACCTATAGGGTATGCAGATGGGTATAAAAGATCTCTTTCCAACAAGGGTTATGTGTATGTGAAGGGGTACAGGTGTCAGGTCATAGGAAGGGTGTGTATGGATATGATCATGGTTGATATTACTGATTTACCAGAACAGTTATGGGATGAAGAGGTGGAGATTTTGGGTGACAATGTAAGAGCTGATGACTTAGCCAGTTTAGCCGGAACAATATCTTACGAGATTTTTACCAGCATATCTCCGAGGATCCCTCGTATTTATAAGGAAGATTGATGGAGAGGTTTTTTTCCTTCATAGGAACTCCAATTCTTAGTTTTGCAATCGGTTCTGGAAGGATGTTTTTGTTATTGATAGATGCTTTTTTGTGGATGTTTAGACCACCTTTTAGGTGGAAACTGCTTTTTAAACAGATGGAATTTATTGGTGCAAACTCTATTTCTGTGATAATTCTTACAGGGACATTTACTGGTATGGTTTTTGCATTTCAGAGTTATATAGGATTTCATAAATTTGGTGCTGAATATATGGTGGGTACTGTTGTGGGGCTTGGTATGGCTCGGGAGCTTGGTCCTGTCTTGAGTGCCATCATGGTGGCTGCAAGGGCAGGTTCTGCAATAACAGCTGAAATAGGTACGATGAAGGTGACCGAACAGATCGACGCCTTACATTCTCTTGCTGTGGATCCTACTCAATACCTTGTTACTCCGAGGATATTGGCAGGGCTTATTGTTATGCCGTTGTTGAACAGTGTAGCTGTATTTTGCGGTGTTGTTGGTGGTTATTTCGTGGGTGTCAAAATTTTAGATATCAATGAGACCCTTTACCTGCAATATATGTATCAGTATGTTGATTTAAGCGATTTATATAATGGTTTGGTTAAGGCTGTTGTTTTTGGACTTTTGCTCACTTTGGTTGGTTGTTATAAGGGGTTTACAGTAGAAGGTGGTGCAGAAGGGGTGGGTAAGGCTACTACTGAATCTGTCGTTTTGTCGTGTGTATTAATACTTGTTTTTGATTATATACTAACAGCTTTTATGTTTTAATGGTTATGGAAAATATCATTATAGAGTTAAAAGATGTTCACAAGAGTTTTGGTAAACATGAGGTACATAAAGGTATAAATATTAAAGTCCCTCAAGGTGGTATCACTGTGATACTTGGTCCATCGGGTACAGGTAAGTCTGTGTTGCTTAAGGAGATGATGGGGCTTTTGATGCCAGACAAAGGTGAAGTCGTTGTTGAGGGTGTAGATATTACGAAGGTTTCCAAGGTGGAGTTGGTGAATATAAGAAAAAAATTTGGTATGCTTTTTCAGAATGCTGCTCTGTTTGACTCTATGACGGTATATGAAAATGTGGCTTTTCCTTTGCGGGAGCATACGAAATTTAAAGAGAGACAAATTAAGGAGATAGTTATCGAAAAATTGAGACTTGTTGGATTAAAAGATGTGGAGAATAAGATGCCCTCTGAGCTTTCTGGCGGTATGAGAAAAAGGGTGGGGCTTGCAAGGGCGATAGTCTTAGAACCAAAGATAATTCTTTATGATGAACCTACCACAGGACTTGATCCTATCATGAAGGATGTTGTTGATGATCTGATCTATTCAACTCAAAAAAAATTGAATATCACATCTGTGGTTATATCCCATGATATAGATAGTGCTTTTAAGATTGCAGACTATATGGCTATGATCTACGATGGAAAGACGATACTCAACGATACAAAAGAGAATTTTAAAAATTCTGACAATCCGTATGTTAAACAGTTTATAAATGGTTCTAAAGATGGTCCTATAAAGATGTTTTAGGGGGAAATGATGAAGTTTGGTTTGGAAGCAAAAGTTGGTTTTTTTGTAATTATGTCTTTGGTAATTTTGGGCTATATGACGACGAAGGTGGGCGATTTCTCTTTTGGTGGGGACAAAGGGTATATTATAAAAGCTGAATTAACAAATGCTTCTGGGCTTAATATCGATGCTCCTGTGAAGTTTAAGGGTGTTAATGTGGGTAAGGTAAAAACGATCTCTTTGGAAAACAGTAAAGTAATTGCGGAGTTGCTAATTGAAGAAAAATACAAAATCCCCTCAAAAGTTAGCATTCAGGTTAGATCCTCAGGGTTTTTAGGGGAGAAGTATGCTGAACTGGAGGAATTGCCAAACGCTACTGGAGAGTATTTAAGTGCTGGTAGTGTTATAAAAGACTCAAAAAGTACAACTGATTTTGATCAATTAGGTAATAAGCTGGGTGATATTGCAGACGATATCAAAGCTATCACATCATCGTTGAGGGAAGTATTGGCGACAGCTGAAGGTAAAGACAATATGAAGGCCACGCTTGAAAATATAAGACAGACTACAGATGCTTTAAAGGATATCATGGCTTATAATGAGGCAAGGATAAATAATATTATCAAAAATATTGAAGCTATAACCGTAGTTGTAAAAAATATGGCAACTGATAATCAGGAAAATATTAATCAACTACTTGCAAACCTTAAAGATGTTTCTCAAACCCTCAAAGAACAGACACCCCAGATTGCTGGTAAAGTAAACAACATAACAGGAAACATCGATAACCTTATAACTGGCTCTAAAGGGAACTTAGAGGATACTTTGAAAAACATGAAAACTGTCACTGCTAAGTTGGAGAAAACAGTAGATAATATTAATAGTATTACAGATAAAATAAATAAAGGGGAAGGAACTGTAGGAAAACTTATAAATGACAATCAAACTGTTGAAAACCTTAACGAGACCTTGAAAGGTGTTAGAAACCTTTTTACAAAGATGGATGAGTTTAAATTTTACTTAAATTTTGAAGGTGAAAAGTTGTTTGATACTGGTGATACTAAGGGTTATTTTAAACTTAAGATTCAACCCAAGCCTGATAAATACTATCTTTTAGGTTTGGCATCAAGTCCACAGGGTAGATCCACAACTACCTATACAACATGGAGTGGTGATTCACCTTACGGACCATCGAGTGGGACCACTAAAACCTACACCGAGACAAAAAGAAGTGAAAACAGTATCACTTTTATTGCACAGTATGCTAAGAGGTTTTTAGATCTGGTTGATCTAAGAATTGGCTTGATGGAATCGGAGTTTGGCGTAGGTGCTGATTATTTCCCTTTTAACAAAGGTAAATATGCAGATAAATACAAAGATAAGGTTATGATATCTTTTGATGCCTACGATTTCGGCTCTAAAAATTCTCCAAGAGATCCCCATTTGAAGATCAAGGGGCAGTATAATATAACAAAAAACATCTATATAAATGCTGGTTATGATGATTTTCTCAATAAAAACACGAGGTCTACATTCATGGGTGCAGGGCTAATTTTCCTGGATGATGATCTTAAGTATCTTTTAGGAAAGGTGCCTATACCGAGCAATTAAGTTTTATGAATGTCTTAAAAGTTGCAATATCCCCATGTCCTAATGATATATTTATTTTTGCACCATTGATGAATGGTTTTGTACCTTCACCTTTTATCTTTGATTTTACTTTGGATGATGTGGAACAGTTAAATATTTATGCAATGGAAAAAAAGTTCGATTTAATCAAGGTATCGTATGGTGCATTGGAAAAGATAGTAGATAATTATAAAATCTTAACATGCGGTGGAGCACTGGGACACAAGAATGGTCCTATTGTTGTTTCTAAAAACTATTCGGATGTAAGTTGCTTGGTAGGCAAAAGGATCGCAATACCAGGCAAAAATACTTCTGCTTTTATGATGTTTAAAAGTTTTTTTGGGGATGGTTTTGTGTTTTGTGAAATGCGATTTGATAGGATATTTGAAGCTTTGTTAAATGATGAAGTGGATGCGGGTGTGATTATCCATGAGGGGCGATTTATTTATTTTAGACTTGGGTTAAAGTTGGTATGCGATCTTGGAGAGATGTGGGAAGAGAGATATAAAATACCTATACCACTTGGTGCCATTGCTCTTAAAAATGTGTACATCGATATAAAAGAGGTGATTAAAGATCTTATTAAAAGCTCTATTAAATACTCTTTCACAAACTTTGATGAAATTAGAACTATTTGTAAGGGATATGCCCAAGAGTTAGATGATCAGGTTTTGACTGATCATATAAAGTACTTTGTTAACGAATACTCACTGGATATGTCATCTATTTCAGATAAAGTAGCAGATACGTTGAATTTAAAAAAAGATATCTTTATATGAATATGTTAGGAGGCTTTTGTGGAAAATTTTAAGTTGGAATATATATATAATTATGGTAGTTATGTTACCCCTGAAGATATAAAAGTTTCAATATTTGCTAAGATGTTCCCCTCTTTATATTTTTATTATAGGATTATGACATTGATCCTACATGGTTCTAATTTAGCTGTAAAAGGGGAATATGACCTTCATCAATGGATGGTAAGTAGTTTTAGAGCTTTGGATATCATTGAAAAGTGTGGAATAAAAGTAAGAATCGATGGGGTAGATAACATCAAAAAGACCGAAGGTCCTGTTGTCTTTGTGGCAAACCATATGAGCACTGCAGAGACATTTTTACTACCCTCTATAATAGTACCCTTTAAACCTGTGACTTATGTTCTGAAGGAAGGGTTGATGAAAGTACCTTTTTTTAAAAATATCTTAAAAGCGAGGGATCCGATAGTTGTAACAAGGGATAACCCCAAAGAGGATTTTAGAATAGTTATGGAAAAAGGTATCAAACATTTAAAAAATGGTATGTCGATTATTGTATTTCCTCAAAAAACAAGGACTACAAGTTTTTATGAAAAACAGTTCAATTCTATGGGTATTAAATTAGCAAAAAAGGCGAATGTACCAGTTATACCTATTGCCCTTAAAACAGATGCTTGGTCTAATGGCAAATTTATCAAAGATCTTGGGAAGATATATACAGATAGGGATATGAGGTTTGTAATTGGTAATCCTATAGAAATAAAAGGTAAGGGTGATGAAGAACACCAAATGGTAATAGATTTTATAAAAAAGCATCTTTCTGAGTGGGGGGTGGTGGTGGAAAGATAAATGGAAAAATGGAAGGTCATAGAGCATTACAGAAGGATACTCAAAGAAGAGGGGATTAAGTCTAACACAGGTAGGGTAAAGATTGCTTTAATTTATCCTAATGTCTATGAAATAGCGTCACAAAACCTCGGTTTTCAGTTTGTTTATCAAGAGTTCAATGCTGTGGACGGATTATCCTGTGAAAGATTTGTCTTAGATTTTTATGAAGATAACCTTTCTATAGAAAATCAGAGGTTTTTACAGGAATTTGATATAGTTGCAGTTAGCATAAACTACGAAGAAGATGTTCTTAATTTAATCAAATTTTTTGATGTACAGAAGATACCTGTTTTTGTTGATGAGAGGGATAACAGATATCCACCTATTATAGCTGGTGGAGCACTGGTTTTTATAAACCCTCAGATACTTATAGATATTGTTGATATTCAACTTGTGGGGGACTTTAGACCTATTTTTAAAGAAACCAAAGAACTTTTTGTGGGGTATAAAGATAAGGAAAGCTTTTTAAATGAGCTTAAAAAGTTTAGCTTCTCTGTATATAAGGGTCAAAAAGTGCGAGCTAAACATGCAATTGATATAATGGGTGAACCGATATATTCAAGTATAAAAAGCTGTCGTGGGGAGTTTAGCTCATCTTTTTTGGTAGAGGCGTCAAAGAGTTGTAGATTTTTTTGTAGATTTTGTACCACTGGATATAACCTTAGACCTTATAGAAAAATAGATATTGAAAAGATAAAGGATGTGGTATTAAAATATTCTTTTTCAAAAAATATAGGAATAGTTAGCGCAGCGTTTGGTGATATACCAAATCTTATAGATCTTCTCAAATGGTTTGGTCAGCAGAATCTCAGTATATCTGTATCATCCCTAAGGATCGATGCTTTGACGGAAGATGTTATCAAAATTCTTAAACAATTGGGTGTAAGATCCATAACACTGGCTGAAGAGACTGCTTCTTTTAAGCTAAAAAAAGCTATTGGCAAAATAATAGATGAGGACAAACTATATAAAATTACTGAGACGGTTGGTAAGGTAGGTATAGAAAACTTAAAATTATATTATATCTTTGGTTTGCCAGGGGAAGATCTGATGGATGTTGAAGCTATCGTTGAGAGGGTAATGAATATTTCCGATATCTTCAGAAAAACTCAAAAAGATTATTTTAATAGATTGGGTAAAATGAAGGTTTCTTTAAATGTGTTTAACCCCAAGCCATTTACCCCCATGCAATATTTTCCACTTGCTACTAAATCTGACTATGATAAAAAGGTTAAGATACTTTCTCAGTTAAAAAGAATTCCAAACTTAAAATATGATATAATGCCATACCGTAATGCTGTTATCCAGACGGTTATTGCAAAAGCTCCTGAAGATATAAGGAATTTTTATAAAAATTATTTAGAAAATGGTTATGATGATAAAATAGCTTTAAAAAGGTATGATCACACTTATATTTATAGTTCAAACGGTTCTTTTGCATGGGAACAATTTTTAGAATATCCTGTTAAAAAAGAGATTGTGGAAAGGGAGTATCATAAATGCTTAATGCATATAAAGGCATAATGTATATCAGACCGAAAAATACGCCAAAGGGTATTTTGCAATTATATACTACGAGATTTGGGGGTAAGAGTCGTGGGGAGTTTAGTAGTTTTAATCTCGGTTTTTTTACAAATGATAACAATGTTATTGGGAATTACCATTTATTAAAAAAGATCTTAGATATAAGTCATATAAGTATAGTCAAGCAAGTTCATAGTGCTGAGATCTTTGAGTTAAATTCAAGGGGAGAGAAAGCTTTGGTTGAAGCTGATGGTATATTTACATCCCTTGAAGGTGTGGTTACTGGTATTCAAACTGCAGATTGTTGGACTGTACAATTGATTGGTTGTACCTATGTATGTAATCTACATTGTGGTTGGAGGAGTGTTTATTTTGGAATTGTAGAAAACGGGCTTGAGCTTTTTTATAAAAAAAATGACAGAGTTGTTTTTGCTACTGTGGGGCCTGGCATTTGTGTTGATTGTTATGAAGTGGGTGGAGAGTTGATAGAAAGGTTTTCGAAGGTATCAAATGGGGGTTTTTATAAAAGATGTAATGGGCGTTTTTATATGGATATTGGACAATTAATACGTGAAAAACTTGAAAAACATGCAATTTTAAATGTTGAATATATATCGTATTGCAGTTTTTGTAAAGATTATCTATATTCCTATAGGCGTGATCATGGGAAAACAGGTAGGATGTTATCATTGTTGGGGAAGTTATGATTGAAAATATTATGACTATAATAAAGAAGATCGATAAGGCGGCTTTAAGGTCCGGTCGTAATCCCCAGGATATAGTACTTGTAGCGGTAAGTAAAACGTTTCCTGTTGAAAAGATCTTAGATGCTTACAGGTGTGGTCTAAGGGTATTTGGTGAAAGTAGGATCCAAGAAGCCTTAGATAAAATAGCTAAGTTATCAGATCATAAGGATATTAAATTCCATTTAATAGGTCATATCCAAACAAACAAGATTAAGCTGATAAAAGATAATTTTGCATTGTTACACTCTGTGGATAGTGCTCACCTTGCTTTGAAATTAAACAATTATTTTAATACTTTGGGGATTATACAGGATGTCCTCGTACAGGTAAATTTAGTAAACGAGCCCCAAAAATATGGTGTGAAAATGGAAAACTACTATGAGTTGTTGAATACCATTAAATTTTGTGTTTCACTTAACCTTAGAGGTTTGATGTTTATACCGCCTTACAGGGAAAACCCTGAGGAGAATAGATTACATTTTAGGAATATGAAAAAACTCTTTGACGAAACAAAGGTTAAGTATGATTGTTTTAGAGATTTTAATATACTTTCAATGGGGATGAGTGATGATTTTGAGATAGCTATAGAGGAAGGTTCTAATATGGTAAGGATTGGAACAGCAATTTTTGGCGAAAGATGATATGGGGGTGTTATGTTCTTTTTTAATTTAATAATCAAGGTTTACATTGTGGTGTTGATCTTTAGAAAGGTTTTTACTAATCAGGAACTGTATTTTAATCCCTTTGGTAAACTTGTTGCTTCGTTGACTGAGCCTATCTTTTCAAATATTTTTAAAGGAAAGAGTAAGGTATATACTGACAGATATATCCCTTTGTTTATATTTTTTTTGATCATTTTACAATTTCTGATTAGTTTAATATTTGTTTCTAATTCTCCTCTGTTGACTTTTACTACTGTACTACAGGATAACATCGATTTTCTATTTATTTTTTTTGTTTTATCGATATTGTTGGGTGCTGGTGTGGGGCTTAGTACATATTATACGATCTATTTCTATCGTATAGGGCTACCATGGGTAAAGTTTGTTAGAAGGTTTATTAAGCTACCAGATAACAGAATTGTTATCCCTACTATTCTCTTTATGTTAATACTTTACTGGAGTTTAAGTTTTGTTTTGCAGGTTGTTTCTAATAAGATAGTCCTTGATGATTATTTTTTAGAAGTTTCCGCTGTTAGTGTCTTAAAGGGAAGTGTGTTTATATTGAATAGTTTTTTGGGATTTATGTTTTGGCTTATAGTAATAAGGGCTTTAATATCATGGGTTAGCCCGGATCCAAGAAACCCCATTGTGCAGATTATATATTCATTGACAGAACCGATCTTAGCTCCTTTTAGGAAGGTGATACCCCCATTAGGGTTCATCGATCTTTCAGCAATTGTTGTCCTTTTAGTTATAGAGATATTAAGGGGTTTGATTTTTAGGTTTTTTGCATGAGAGTATATAGTCTAAACAGGATAAAGCTCTCTTTAGGATTATTATTTATAGTTATAATCATCGGGACTTTTGGGTATATGATTATATCCAACATGGGTATAATTGATGCCCTTTATATGACGATTATTACTATAGCAACAGTTGGTTACAGAGAGGTTGTAGAGCTTGATAATGTTGGTAAGCTTTTTACTATTTTTTTAATTATTGTTGGAACAGGTGCCCTTGCATTTTTTGCTACTCAGGTTGTAGAATATATTATAGAAGGTGAAATAAGAAGAATTTTTAAGAGGAATAGTATGAACAAGAAGATTGCAAGATTAAGGGATCATTATATATTGTGTGGTTTTGGAAGAATGGGTAGAATTGTAGCTGAAGAGTTTAAGGGTAAGGTAGATTTTGTTGTTATTGAAAAAAGTGATAAGTTTTTAGATTATTTTGAAGAAAATGGTTTCTATTACATTATAGGTGATGCTACTAAAGAATCGGTCTTAGAGCTAGCAGCTATAAAAACTGCCAAAGGCCTTATATCAGTGGTCAATACGGATGCGGAAAATGTTTATATAGTGTTGACTGCTCGTATGTTGAGAAAGGACATCACCATCTACACCCGGGCTTCAGATGAGGAATCATATAAGAAGATGTTATTGGCTGGTGCTGATAAGGTCTTTTCACCTTATATGATAGGTGGTAAAAGTATAGCAAACTCCATTTTAAGACCCCATGTTTCGGAATTTTTTGATTTTACATTAAATAGTGATCTACATGTTGATGTGATGGAGATAAAAGTATTGAAAGGGAGGAAATTATGTGATAAAAGTATTGCTGAATCTGGTATTAGGGACTATGGTTTGATTATACTTGCTCTCAAAAAAAATGATGGAAGAATAATTTATAATCCAAAAGCCGTTGAAATAATTGAGAGTGGTGATATAATCATTATAATAGGAAGTGTAGAGGACTGTAAAAGGTTTGATAATTTCATAAGGGGTGATAATGTGGAAATTTAGGTTGATTTATTCTATTGTGATCATTACTGCCTTTATCTTTCTCAGGGATCAGCTTGGGATCGATATAAACTATGCTGTTGTTTATGGTTTGGGGGTAATCCTTTTAATCAATATTATTGAAATATTAATCTCAGATTTGAAAAGTACCAAAATTTTAGCTGGTTTTATCGGTGGTCTTATTTTTTTACTCATCTCATATTTTTTAACCAAAACATTTGAAACTTTTTTTCATAACGATGCTGTGAAAATGGGTTTTAACTTTGTTATGGGGTATATAGGCATTTTCATAGGTTATAAAAACCATTTTCTCATTGACTACCTTTTTCAAAAGTGGTCTAAAAAAGAGAGAAGTTATAAAACAAAGATTATCGAAATCCCAAAGATATTGGATACATCTTCTATAATAGATGGTAGAATTTACGATATTATTATGGCAAACTTTATAGAATCTAAGCTGATAATTCCGTCTTTTGTGTTAAAAGAGTTGCAAAATATAGCTGATTCCCATGATCATTTTAGAAGACAAAAGGGTAAACGGGGATTGGATATTCTAAAAAAGATTCAAGAGCAGAAAAATAACCCTGTTGAGGTTATAGATGATGATTACACTGATGCCCAATCGGTGGATGATAAGTTGATAGCCTGTGCTAAACAGCTAAATGGGAAAATAATAACCACTGATTATAACCTGATTAAGGTGGCTGAAATTCATGGAATTGTATGTATGAATATTAATCAACTAGCTCTTGCCCTTAGACAAAATGTTTTTCCTCAGGATGAATTAAAAATTACTATTCAAAAAGAGGGGAAAGAATATGGGCAGGGTGTTGGGTACTTGGATGATGGAACCCTTGTAGTGGTGGAAAATGGGAAGTCATTGATAGGTAAAACGGTTGATGTTATTGTTAGTTCAGTGTTACAGAGTGAATCTGGTAGAATTATTTTCACTAAGATAAAATAATGAGTCTTAGTATAATTATCCCTGCTGGTGGGATCGGAAAGAGATTTTCTAAAAAGGAAAAAAAACAGTTTTATAAATTTGCTGGTAAAGAGATCATATATCATACTCTGCTCAGATTGAAAAGTGTAGATGCAGCAGAGTTTATAATAGGTTGTTCGGATGATGATTACAATGTTCTTGAGGATATATTAAATGACCTTGGTATCAAAAACTATTCCTTCGCTCCTGCAGGTCAGGAAAGACAGCATACGGTCTATAATTGTATTATAAGAGCACATAGCGATTTTGTGCTTATTCATGATGCTGTAAGACCTTTTTTATCGAAGATTATTATCGATAGAATGCTCGAACATTATTCTAAGTATTATGGGATTGTATGTGGTATAAAGGTTAAGGATACGGTAAAGATGATCAGTGATAATATTGTGGATAAAACGATAGATAGAAATAAGCTATATCTTATCCACACACCTCAAGTGTTTAATCGAAACATATTGTTAAGGTGTTTGAAGGAATTAAATGATAGGGGTATTTTTATAACCGATGAGTCGATGGCTCTCGAATTTTTTGGGTATGAGGTAGGTTTTGTGGAATCTGAATGGTACAATATAAAGATCACTACTAAAGAGGATCTACATTTGGCGGAATATATTTTAATGTATTTTGATATGTTAGCAGGAGGTTAGTATGGAAAAAAATAGTTCCTTTTTTAAAAGTAATGTACCTGCTGGTGGGTTTAGAAAAGCTGCTCTTATTGTTCCTATACTCGTGGTAACTATAGTATTATTATTTATTTTTAATCCATTTGTTGTGATAAATGCTGGGGAAAGGGGGGTAGTACTTACCTTCGGAAAGCCAGGTGATGAGACGTTATCTGAGGGGCTTCATTTTGTCATCCCTATTGTACAGAAAGTTATTAAAATGGATGTGAAAGTCCAAAAATCCCAAACAGATGCGGAATCTGCTTCTAAGGATCTTCAGGATATACATTCTACAATTGCTCTAAATTTTCATATCATACCTGAAAAAGCTAATGTTATTTACAAGACTATAGGTCTTGGGTATCGGGATAAGATTGTTGATCCTGCTGTACAGGAAGTGGTAAAGGCTGTTACTGCAAGATATACTGCTGTTGAATTAATTACTCAAAGGGAAAAAGTGAGAAACGATATAAAAGTACTACTTAAAGAAAGACTAATTGCTTATAATATTGTGGTAGATGATTTTTCTATTTTAAATTTTCGATTTTCTCAGCAATTTACTCAGGCAATAGAACAAAAACAGACAGCGGAACAATTAGCTTTAAAAGCCCAGAGGGATCTTGAAAGGGTAAAAATAGAGGCTGAGCAGAAGATTACCCAAGCAAAAGCAGAAGCAGAGTCTTTGAGAATACAAAAGGAAAATGTTACACCTTTGCTTGTGGAATTGAGAAGAATAGAGGCTTCCCTTAAAGCTATAGAAAAATGGGATGGGAAACTACCGGCTGTTACCGGAGGTGCCATCCCTTTTTTAGATATAGAAAAGCTGAAAAAAGCAGAACATTGATAAAAAATTAACTTTGTTATTTACCTGCTGGGCTTTTGTGGACGTGGACCACTTTAAGCCCTTCTTTGGTTTTTATAATAACCCTTGACTCGTTTATGACTTTATGCTCTATACCATTTTCTGATATCACTGATAAAAGAAGAGTGTAACTAGCAATTGCTGTATTATTATAGATCTGAATCCTTAGATCCTGAAGGTGGATGTTATAACCATTTTTTGTTTTTGCCCAATTGTTTGTCATCATAAATCTATGGAAATCTATACCATCTATTCTGTGGGGTGATACGAACCATTCGTAAAGTCCAAGATCTTCTGATGTTGTTCGTTTGTAGGTATCAAAATCGCCATCATAAATAGATTTTAAATGGTTATATAAAAACTGTTCTACTTGTTTGATATTCATAATTCTTAGCCTATATTAATTTAATAAGTTCATCACAAAATTCATCTGTTGATACTTTGTAAGTATTTTCGTCACCATAGTAAATATCAGCTGTTCTAATACCTTTTTCAAGGAGTTTTTGGATAGCATGTTCAATATCTTTTGCTGCATTATCCATTTTAAAACTATATCTTAACATAAGAGCTGCTGATAGTATTTGAGCTGTTGGGTTTGCAATGTTTTTACCAGCTATATCTGGTGCAGTCCCACCGATTGGTTCGTATAATCCAAAACCTTTTTCATTCAATGAGGCAGAGGGAAGCATACCGATGGATCCAGTGAGCATGGCTGCTTCATCACTTAATATATCCCCGAACATATTTTCCGTGAGAATGACATCAAACTGGGAGGGGTTTCTCACAAGCTGCATTGCCGCATTGTCCACATACATGTGATTTAGATTTATATCCTGGTATTCCTTTTTCCAAATCTCTGTAACCACTTCGCGCCAAAGGATGGATGTCATGAGTACATTTGCTTTATCAACACTTGTTACTGTTTTTTTTCTAAGTTTGGCTGTTTCAAAGGCTACTTTGGCAATCCTTTGAATCTCTTTAACGGAATACTTCATTGTATCCACAGCGTAACTTCTATCTTCGGCGATGTACTTAGGTTGACCAAAATATATGCCACCGGTTAATTCCCTGAGTATAACGATATCTATACCATCTTTTATGAATTTATCCTTTAATGAACATGATTCTTTTAAAGCTGGGTAAACTTTTACAGGCCTTATATTTACAAAAAGATTAAAATGTTTACGAAGGGGTAGTAGAGCTCCCCTTTCAGGCTGTTTGTCTGGTGGTAAGTTTTCCCATTTTGGTCCACCTACTGAGCCAAAAAGTATGGCGTCAGATTCTTCACATAGCTTTAATGTGTGTGCTGGGAGTGGTTCTCCATAGTTATCTATTGCGATACCACCAACATCTGCAAAAGAGCAATCAAACTTTATATTGTATTTCTTTTCTATTTTAGCTAATACCTTTATTGCCTGACTCATCACTTCAGGACCGATACCATCACCTGGTAATACAGCGATTTTATACATATGTCACCTCTCCTGTTTTTGATATAGTATAGTGAAAATAAAAAAAATTCAAGAAAAATTAAATATACTATTTTATATCTGTTTTAAGAATAACATGTAACATGTTTTATGTTGAAAAATTGTTGAAAAATAATTCCTGTTATTATTGAATAAATTGTTTGGTACCTATTATTTACTGAAATATGTGTTGTCTAACAACAACTTGTATGTATTTTCTTGAAAAGCCTAAGTTATCTTGTCAAGAATTTTTTTATGAACATTATCTGTTGAAAAATTGTTGGATTTTTCTGGACAGTGATATAAAGATTTTAAGAGACTTATACTTATAGCGCTTGATTAATTTTTAATCATTAGGGTTGTTTTGTTTTTTCCCTGTTTTTTTGATTCATAGAGAGCTTTATCTGCGTTGTCGATGATATCAAGTAGGCTATCTCCACTTAACGGGTAATTGCTTATGCCGATACTAACGGTTAGATTAAACTTTTTTTCATCCTTTGTGAAAAAAGATTTTAATTCAAACTGTTTTCTAATGCGCTCTGCTACTTCTTTAGCACCTTCTATTTCTGTTTCTACTAAACAGATTATAAACTCATCTCCTCCATATCTTGCGGCAAAGTCAGTTCTTCTTATGTTGGATTTTATGACTTCGGCAATTGAAGTAATCACCATGCTTCCGTATTTATGTCCATAGGTGTCGTTTACATGCTTTAAGTTATCTGAGTCCAGCATGAGTACTGAAAATGTTTTGTTGTATCTTTGGGATCTGTAAAACTCCTCTTCTATCTTTTTCATAAAACCGCTTTGATTGAGTAGCCCTGTTAGATCGTCGGTGGTGGATAACTCGTTTATGATATTGAATGTTATTTTGTTGGTTTTTTCAAAGTTGATGGCTATGATTATGACGAATGGTAATGAAAGGATATAAATAAGGCTATTTGGGTTTTTAGAGATTATTAGTAGGGAGGATATCACTACGATTACTATGTAATGTATCTTTTTAGTGAAGCTGTCTCTCATTAATACAGTATATATCATTACTCCAAATAAGATGAGAAAGATAAATATCAGCGATTCTTTGGTATACAGGGATGAAAAAAACAAATTTTGCGATTGTAGTAGAATCATATAGATGATGATCTTGTGGCTTGGATAATTTTCTTCTATTGAAAATTTTACAATGACAAAGATAAAAAGAAATAGAATTATGAAGTAGTTGTAAAATGAGTTGTTCAGTTCTAAAAATTTTAGTGAGACAATTGTTATTGTAAAGCTAAAAAGGTAAAGAACCTCAGCGATCTTTAAGTAGTAGTAGTTTAATTTTTCCTGGTACATCTTAATAAATTATAACAGATAGTAAAAAAAAAGCAAATAAATATAATAAAAAAGCGCGCCCTGCAGGAGTCGAACCCACAACCTTCTGATCCGTAGTCAGATGCTCTATCCAGTTGAGCTAAGGGCGCATAAAGAATTTTATCAACGTCTTCAATACTTTATTATCATCCATTGTTTTAATTGTCAAGTATAAAAACGAAAAGGTTTGTTGGGTTTGATCTAAGTAAGATTTCTACTTGAAAAAGTTATAAAATATTATATAGTTAGCTATGGCTAATAAGACGTTGAATTCCAATGTTACCCACAAAGGTAAAATATACCATGTTCAGACAGAGATTGTAGGTGATAAGGTGATTACTCAGGTTTTTGTAAAGGGTAGGGTTATATTTTCCTATAAGGATAATTTTATTGATTACGAAACAACAAAAAAACAGCACAGGACTGCAGAAGCTGCGATTATTAGGGATAAATTAGTGTCTAATGATTAAGTTTTTTAATGTTACGGTGAATTTTTTTGGTGAAAAAAGAGCTTTGGACAATGTTTCTCTTACAATCGACAAAGGTGAGTTTGTCTACATCACTGGAGAAAGTGGTGCAGGAAAATCTACATTACTCAGACTTATTTACGCAGATCTTTTGCCTACAAAGGGTGTTGTATTAGTGGCAAACAAAGATATAAGTCATATAAGTAAAAGTAGCATACCATATTTGCGAAGGAATATAGGTGTTGTGTTTCAAGATTATAAGCTTCTCGAGGATAGAACTGTTTATGAAAATGTCAAAATAGCTCTCGAAATATTTTATCTTGAAAAGAAATCCATGGAGAATAAGATATTACCTTTGTTAAGAAGACTAGGGATATACAGTAGAAGGGAAACGTTGGTAAAGAAGCTTTCAGGAGGCGAAAAACAGAGGGTTGCTATTGCTAGAGCCTTGATCAATGAACCATCCATAATTTTGGCAGATGAACCTACTGGTAACCTTGATCAGGAAAGAGCAGAAGACATTATATCTCTTTTATATGATACTGTTCAGATGGGTGCCACCGTTGTGGTTGCTACCCATGATAAGTACCTAATAGAGAAACATAACGGTAGAATAATAGAATTAAAACAGGGACAGATAATAAATGATACCAAAAAAGTTGAATTGGCATAAGCTTTGGTTTCTTCTTTTAAAGGGTGTACTTTTATTTAGGAGAAATATCGCTATAAATGTAACTTCTATTATTACGATAATAACTGCTTTATATATTTTTTTTATTTTTTTCATTTTGAGTTATTCGGTTGATAATTTTTTTGGAAACCTTGTAAATATTCAGAATATAAGAGCATACCTTAAAGACACTTCGAAGGATAAAGTAGATAAGCTTATGTTGGAGTTGAAAAAGCTAAGAAGTGTTAAAGAAGTTAAATTTTACTCTTCAGCAGAATCCCATAGGTATCTAAAAAATTCATATATGGGTGAGAAATACTTAGAACTACTTCCCCAGGAGTTTTTCCCTTCTTTTATTGAAATAGTTTTAAAAGATAGTTTTCAGGAGTTAAGATATGTAAAGGAGGTTGAGCTTGAACTAAGCAAGTCTGATATTGTAGAGGTCACATCTTTTGGGGAGAAGTGGCTAATAAACTTTTTATCAGTAAAGGTTGGTTTGAAGATCTTTGTTATGGTATTAACATTCCTATTGTCTGTGTCGATAGGTTCAGTTATATATAATACTATCAATCTAAAGTTGTATAAGTTTAAGGATGAAATAAAAATATATAATTTAGTTGGAGCCACCAGAAGCTTTATAGTAACGCCATTTGTTTTTGCTTCAATAATAGAGGTTACACTCTCCTTTTTAGTAGCGTTTATACTCCAGTATATTACATTTTTTTCTATAAAATATTTTTTTCTTGATAAACTGGGGTTAATATTTATTAAAAATCCATCTTTCTTTTTGTTATTAGCTATTTATACCTCTATATTGGTTATCTCTTTTCTTGCATCTAT
The DNA here is from genome assembly GCA_026415135.1 of Calditerrivibrio sp. Taxonomy (NCBI): domain Bacteria; kingdom Pseudomonadati; phylum Deferribacterota; class Deferribacteres; order Deferribacterales; family Calditerrivibrionaceae; genus Calditerrivibrio; species Calditerrivibrio sp. The sequence goes on from JAOAHS010000006.1 coordinate 32,734, forward strand.
TCTTTCGGTCTTTTCCTTTTTGGATAAGATGGGGGCTATAGGTGAGTAGGATTGTTTTACTGGTTTTACTATTGGTTCCGATATTATCCATATCATCTACCTCTAAAAACATTATCATTGAGTCCAATAACGAGCTTATGATATTAAAAAAAGAACTGGATAAGGAAAAAGATGAGCTAAAAAAGATTGATCAATCAAAAACGTCCTTGGTGATAAAATTAAGAAATATTGAAAAGGAGATCAGATTGAATGAAAATGTTCTCCATGAGATAAACCGTAGGTATAATCTTGTTAAGGAGAGTAGGGCTGAGGTAATAGAAAAGATCGATATTTTGAATAATGATATAAGTAAGCTAATAAAAGAGATAAAAAAGGGAAATATTTATTTTGTTGATAACAGAGGTGTATTAAATCTAAAGCTTCTTATTTTTTCTAACAGCTATCATGAGATGATCAAAAACCTTGAGATATTAGAGAAAGCTAATCTCAATATGAAGCAAAAGGTAAATCAGATTGTAGAAAAAAAACAAGCTATAGATAATCTTAATAAGATATTGGTAGAAAAAGAGAAAGAGCTCGAAGACCTTAAAAAGCTGAAATGGGATGTAATAAAAGAGCTTCAAAATGAAAAGGTATTGTATCAACAAACATTAGCAGTACTGGATGCTGATAAAAGGAACAAGCAGTCATATCTTGATATACTTACTTCAAGGTATGAGGATCTAAATAAGAGATTCCTTGAAGTGGAGAAAGAAAGTAAAAACCAGCCCCAGAAACCAGTAAGTAATGGTTTTGCCAAACTCAAAGGGGGTCTTGATTGGCCTGTAAAAGGGAAAATAGTTGAACACTACGGTGTAAAGTATGTAGAGGCTTTGAAGACAGAAGTCTTTAATAAAGGTATCAAGATTCAAGTGCAGGGTGATGGTTTTGTAAGATCAGTTTATGATGGTGTTGTAAAGTATATCGATTGGATCAAAGGATATGGAAACTTAATAATAATCTCCCATGAAGATAACTACTATACTATATATGCCAACATAGATGATGTGATGGTACAAAATGGTCAGAAGGTGAAAAAAGGGGATAAAATAGGAATAATTGATGTTGACATTCAAGATGTACAGCATTATCTTTATTTTGAGATAAGAAAAAACAATAACGCTTTAAACCCTGAAGAATGGCTTAAGAAGGAGGCAGCATGATAAAAAATAGATTTGGTAAGGTGTTAGTTGTTTTCATAATAGCTACGGCACTTGTTATGACTATTTTTGCCGTTGCTAAAGTAAAATCTGTTTATGCCCAGAAGGGTATAAGTAAGTTTCAGTACCTCGAGATGTTTTCAGATGCTCTTGATATAATAGAGAGAAAGTATGTGGATCAGGTTGATCCCCAAAAGTTGATACAGGGTGCCATAAAAGGGATGTTAAATGAGTTGGATCCCCATTCTAATTTTATGGATAAACAGGCTTTTGACAATTTTAAAACAGAAATAAAAGGTGAATTTGGTGGGTTAGGGATAACTATCGGTATGAGAGATAAAGTGTTGACAATAATTGCTCCCATCGAGGACACTCCAGCTCATCGAGCAGGTTTAAAAGCTGGTGATAAAATAATAAAGATTGATGGTAAGTCTACTGCAAATATTACAATTGATGAAGCTGTTAATAAATTGAGGGGTACACCAGGTACGTCAGTTACGATAACCATATTGAGAGGATCAGATAGCAAACCGTTTGATGTTACTATTGTTAGGGAGGTCATAAAGGTTAAAACTGTGAAGTTTCAGGTTAAAGATGATATAGGGTATCTGAGGCTTACTCAGTTTAATGAGACTGCATCCTCTGAATTATCTAAAGCCCTTGAAAAACTCAAACAAAATAGTGTAAAAGGGATCATTTTAGATCTCAGAAATAACCCCGGTGGGTTGCTTGATGAAGCTGTAAATGTGACTTCTCTCTTTTTACAGCCGGGTAAAACGGTAGTATTTACCAAAGAGCGTAATGAAAAAAATAGCATGTATCTTAAGTCAAGAAATTTGGGGGTATCCGATTATAACACTCCAATGGTGGTACTGATAAATAGTGGAAGTGCTTCTGCTTCTGAGATTGTATCCGGTGCACTTCAGGATCATAAGAGGGCTATAATCATAGGTACAACATCTTTTGGGAAAGCATCCGTTCAAACAACCTTTAATTTGAGTGATGGTTCTGCTATAAAGCTTACCACAGCAAAATATTACACCCCATCTGGTAGATCTATTCAGGGTGTTGGTATCAGTCCTGATATAGAAGTAAAATCTGGCGAAATCGTTTATAGAGAGAACGATATGGAATTAAGGGAGAAAGACTTAGATAAACATATAACAGGTGATGAAGAAAAGAAACAGGATAGTAAAAAGGGTAAAAATAAAGAAAATGATAATATTACTCTCTCTGATCTTGATCGTATAGACTTTGAAAAGGATCTACAGTTGAAATATGCCTATGATTTTCTGAAGGGTATGATAATATATGGCACGAAGACCAAATAGGAGTAATAAAAAACACAATATACCACCTACTTTAATAGTAGGTGGTATATTTTTTTTGCTTGTTTCGATAGTTTTTGTTTTGTTTGTAAATCTAAAGGTCGATGGTATAAAGAAGGATTTGGAAGCTACTAAAAAAAACAAGAGGGATAGTTTACCTAAGGTTGTTGATCTCAATATCGATGAAAAACTTAAGATATTCTTGTTTGATCATGAGATTAGCAAAGAAAGATTAAAGTTAGAAAGATCCCAAAAAGTAGAAGGCGGTTTTTTTCACAGATATAAATTACTCCTTTACGAGAGTGAAAATGAAGCGTTAAAACCGATATTGATAAGCTTTTTAAGATCATCAGGATTTACTTTCCAGGATTACGGAAACAAACTCGTTTTTGAACACACAAATACAATTGTAGAAATAGAGATAGATCTAATTGAAGAAAAAGCTTTTAAAAACCATGTAGCTGATTACGATAGTGAGATAAAAAGAGATAATAGTAAACAGGAAAAAGGGTCAACAGAACATAGGTTTAGAGATAAGCATAGATTTGTTGTGATCCTTGATGATGCCGGTCAGAATATAGAATTAGCAAAAAAAGTAGCAAGTATGAAGTATCCCATAGTGATGTCTATTCTTCCATATTCGAAATTTGACAAAGAGACCGCTGAATTAGCCAGAAATAACAAAAAAGAGTATTTACTTCATCAACCTATGGAACCTAAATCCTATCCTGACACAAACCCTGGAAAAGGTGCTATTTTGCTTAATATGCCAAGATCTGTAATAGAAGCTACAATCAAGGAGAATATAACCAGGCTTGGGGGAGTATCGGGGGTAAACAATCATATGGGTTCGGCTTTTACAGAAAATAGCGAAAAAATGAAAGAAACTCTTGAAATTATTAAAAGTTATACGGATATTTTCGTAGATAGTCATACTACACCTAATACGGTTGCATATGATGTCTGTAAAAGTATCGACGGTCTAAAATGCGGTCAGAGTAAGAGGTTTATCGACAATATGGCAGATTACAACTATATAAAAAACAAGATCTATGAAGCTGTCAGATTTTTGGATAAACAGGATGTGATAGTTATTGGGCATTTGAGAAATATGACTGTTGAGGTACTGGAGAAGGTTTTACCCGAACTTGAAAAAAATGGTGTCCATATATCCACTATTAGTGAGGTAGTCAAATGATTGTTTGTGGCATTGAAACATCCTGCGATGAAACATCTGTAGCCATATACAATTCCCAAAAAAAGATTTTTTTCTCTGTAATATCATCTCAGGCTGATATCCACAACAGGTTTGGGGGTGTTGTACCTGAGATAGCATCCAGAAACCATGCTCTAAATATTTTACCTGTTTTTGAGAAATGTTTGATGAAAGCTGGTTTGGAGGTTCATAATATAGACCTTATAGGTGTTACCAAATCTCCCGGTCTCATTGGGGCTCTTTTTGTTGGGATTTCTTTTGCTAAAGGGCTATCTCTTGGGCTAAATAGACCGTTGATTGGGGTCAATCATCTTTTTGCACATATTTTATCTGCTGAAATAGATAATGATATAACCCCCCCTTATTTGGGTGTTGTTTTATCCGGAGGGCATACGCATATATATGGAGTAGATGAGTGTTACAATGTTAGACTTTATTCCAAAACTTTGGATGATGCTGTTGGGGAAAGTTTTGATAAAATAGCAAAATTTGCTGGGCTACCTTATCCAGGTGGACCTGAAATAGAAAAACTTGCTTTAAAGGGTGATGAAAATAGGGTAAAACTACCTATAGCTCTTAAAAATGAACCTAATTTTAGTTTTAGTGGGTTAAAAACCCATGTGATCAATCTGATTGAGGCAAAAACCTTTAGTTTGGAAGATATTGCGGCTTCATTTCAGAGGGTTGTTTGTGATACTGTAGCACTAAAAGTCAATTATGTACTATCTCTAACCGGTTTAAAAAAGGTAGTTGTCAGTGGTGGGGTGGCTTGTAATAACTATTTAAGAGAGCATTTGCCGTTACTAATAAATGGTAAAGTTTTTTTCCCATCAAAAAGACTATGTACTGATAATGGTGATATGATAGCTTATGCTGCATACAAAATTTTTAGAAAAAGAGATTTTTTAGGGTTTAGGGAAACAGCAAAAGATAATGATGATTTGATGATATGATATGTGTTCTTTTAGACAAGGAACCACTGGTAGGTGCTCCCCTTGCTGGAATTACCAATTTACCTTTTAGAAAAATAGTTAGAAAATATCATAAAGGTTTGATTTTTACCGAAATGATATCGGTGGAAGGGATCAAACGGAACAATAGACAAACGTTGAAGTTAATTGATGTTGCTGATGATGAAAACCCCATCGGTATTCAAATATTTGGTGGTAATCCAGAATCATATCCAAGTGCTATTAGAATAATCGAAGACCACTTCAACTTTTTCTGTTTTGATATAAATATGGGTTGTCCTGTGAAAAAAGTTATAAAAGCAAAGTCAGGAGCATATCTACTTACGGATCTTAAGTTAGCAAAAGAGATTGTCTGTGCTGCAAGGAAGGCTACCCATAAGCCACTTTTAGTAAAAACGAGATTGGGATGGAATCAAGAGAACTATGTTTATAGGGAAATGTTAAAAATATGTGAAGGGGAAGGGGTAGATGCCATAACTATTCACGGCAGAACAAAGTCACAACTCTATTCAGGTACAGTTAACTACGACGCAATAGCGGAGATTAAATCAATTGCTAAGATCCCTATTATAGGTAATGGTGATGTTGTGGATCCAGTATCACTTAAAAAGATGCAAGATACTGGAGTGGATGGTATTATGATAGGACGGGGGATGATGAAATCCCCCTGGATCTTTGAGGCTTTGAAACATAATAAAAACCCTATAGGGTATTTGTCTTCTAAGGAGATTGTGGATATCTTGTTTCTTTTGTTGGAGGAGGAAAAAAGATATAGAGAAAATAGATACTTTTTATCATCTTTTAAAAAGTTTGCTGTTTGGTTTTCTAAAGGATATAAAAACAGTACCTTGTTTAGAGAGAAAATCTATTCCGTGGGGGAAGATGAAAGGGCCATTAGGGATTTGATTATTGAGTTTTATTTGGAATAATGTTCTAAGATTTTTTTTATAAGACTTTTATCACCTGATTCTTTGCTAAGATAAGCAGTTGCTTTGGCAATTATAAATTTTGCTTCTATTTTTATAGGATAGAGATTTTCCTTGTCTAAAAATATAAACCATTCTCCGTCTGGTATCAACAAGCCTTTACCTTTAATAAAAGGGGTCACGGAGGTCTTGATGGTATTATATGATTTATTGTTTATCTCGACCAGTTCATTACCTAATATCTTGTAAGGGATGTTGTATGTTTTGTTTTTATAGAAAAGTTTTAGGGGTTCTAACTTGTTATTTTTCACATTTTTATAAAAAACCATAGACAACATAAAAGGCTCAAAATATTCTGTTTCAACGAACTCTTTTATCTCTTCCTCTTTTTTTTGCCAGGATTTGTCATACTTGATGGTTTTGGATATTATTTTGTTGTGTTGATAAAAGTATTCATTGGTGGCTTTATATGTGCTTTCTTCCTGATCAAATAGGAAATAGATGGGGGCAAATTTTTTTAAATCTGCTATCCCTTTACCTGTATCGTTTATCCTCTTTATAAAGCTGACAAGTTCGGATGATCTAATATAACTATTAAAGTACAATAGTTCATCTTTTTTATCATAAAAGATACATGTTTCACCTATTTTCACAAAAAAAGCTTTTACGTCATAGCATAGTTTTAATTCTTCAGAGAATGTTATATATGGAAAAATTAGTATTAGAAGTATTAATAGAAATCTCATAAAAAAAATATATTTTTTTTCAAAAAAAAAACAATTGAAATTTAATATTTTGGTCGATATCTTATTATAAAAGGGGTAAAGATGATACCAGGTCTATTTTATGCACTTTCTGCAATAAATGCTGGAAATAAAAAGTATGGAATAACAGCTAATAATATATCCAATATAAATTCCATAGGTTTCAAAGCAAAAATTTCACATCTACAAGAGTTTTCAAAGGGTGGAGTGGAACTCTACTCAGTAACTACAGATGATGGTGTTGGTTATTTTATAAACTCTGGTAGGCCTTTGGATTTGGCTATCAATGGTAAAGGGTATTTTAGAGTAAGTGATGGGGATAAATTTACTTACACCCGTACCGGTATTTTTAGTGCAGATAAAAATGGTGACTTGGTGGATGTTTCTGGAAGAAAACTGGGTGTCAATGTGGGTAAGGATTCCAGTAAGATAGAAATAGATAACAAGGGTAATGTGTATGCAGACGGTGAGCTTAAGGGTAAGATTGATCTATATGATCCAAGTGGTATACCTATTCCTGAGTCAAGCTACGAGATTTTATCAGGTTTCTTAGAAGCTTCCAATGTCGATTTGGCAAGGGAGATGGTGGACAGTATAACAAACCTCAGGTATATTCAAGTAAATGTGAAGAGCATCAAGACGATAGATGAGATGGTGGGGAATATAGTAAACATTGTAGGTTAAATAAACAGGTGGGAGGACCCACCCGGGATTATTTATTCCTTAAATGCTTTATTGTGAATACCAGTGCACTGGCTATACCTATAGATGAATAAGTACCAATAACAATGCCTACAACGAGCGTAAAAGCAAAAGGATTTATCACCTCGCCACCGAAAATCATAAGTGATAATACTGTTAAAAATGTTAGAAAAGAGGTGATAATTGTTCTACTCAGTGTTTCATTGATACTTTTATTCATAATATCTTTTATATCTATTTTGGTGTCTACAGAGTTTCTGATCCTTTCCCTTATTCTGTCAAAAACAACAATTGTATCGTTGAGGGAATAACCGATGAGAGCAAGCAAAGCAGCTACTACTGTTAGATTAAACTCTTTGTAGGTTAGGCTTAAAAAACCCAATGTTATAATTACGTCATGTACTAATGCTAAAATGGCACCTATGGCGTAAATAAGCTCAAATCTGATAGCCACATATATTAAAACACCAATATTTGCATATATGAGAGCCATCATTGCTTTGTACTGCAACTCGGAGCCGACCTGTGGGCCCACCTGTTCGATTCTTTCAACGATAAACTTATTGTTGGGTTCTACAATAGCTATCTTAGCCTGTATGTTTTTAGATAACTCCTCTAAAGGGATATTTTGAGTTTTACCTAATCTTATCAAAATTTCGTTGGGATTGCCAAAGTTTTGTACAGATACATCCCCAATCTTTAATTCATTTAATGCTTTTCTCAAGTTATTGATATCTGGGGTTTTGTCATATTTTATTTGGATTACTGTTCCTCCAGAAAAATCGATACCATAGTTTAATCCTTTTGTGGTTATTAGAATGATAGATAGCACTATTAACAATCCTGATATTATAAAGAATAGTTTGGTTTTTCCTAAAAAATCTATTTTTGAATTGTGTTTTATTAATTCTAAAAACTCTGCCATCATCGACTCCTTATACACTTAGCCTTTTGATCTCTTTATTGCCATAAAGGGTCAGAAAAATAGTTTTGGATAGGGTAACAGCTGTGAAGATTGAGGATAAGATACCGATAGTTAACGTAACAGCAAATCCTTTTACTGGACCTGTCCCAAATTGAAACAAAACCAAACCTGCAATAAGGGTAGTTATGTTGGCATCGATGATTGTGGACATGGCTTTTTCAAACCCAGCTTCAAGGGCATTCATTGGTGTTCTACCGATTCTTAGCTCCTCACGGACACGTTCAAAGATCAGAACATTTGCATCGATGGCCATACCCATTGTAAGTATTAACCCTGCAATACCAGGTAATGTCAATGTGGCTTTAAACATCCCCATAGCACCAAGAATCAAGATTGCATTTGTCAAAAGAGCAATGCTTGCTATGAGACCAGAAAACTTATAGTAGATTAACATAAATAAAATAACTGCACCAACTCCAATTATACCAGCTATAATACCTTTATTGATCGAATCTTTACCCAATGATGGCCCTATAGTTCTGTTTTCTAAAATCTTAACAGGTGCGGGCAAACTACCAGCCCTAAGAACAATGGCTAGATCTTTTGCCTCATCAAGGGTGAAATTACCTGAAATTTGGGCTTCACCACCAGCTATCTTTTCCCTGATAACAGGGGCGGAATAAACATTGTCATCAAGTACTATAGCCATCCTTTTGTTCACATTTTCCGCGGTAATTTCTTCGAAAAGCTTGCTGCCTGCCGGGTCAAATTTTAGAGATACATAGGGTTCGTTAAATTGGGAGGATATTCTTACCTCTGCTTCTACAAGATAGTCACCTGTCAAGACAGCATCTTTTTTCAGAACGTAAGGTATAGTGGAGGTAACCTGTCCTGTGACTTTGTCTATTTTTTTGCTGTAAAGAACTATAGAATCTGCAGGTATATTACCAGACTTTATTGTCTCTTCATTGTTGGCAGCTTCATCCACAAGATAAAATTTGAGTTGTGCTGTCTTTCCTATGAGATTTACAGCTCTTTCTGGATCTGTTATGCCTGCAAGTTGCACTAAGATATGATCCGTTCCCTGTCTTTGTATAATTGGCTCGTTTACCCCAAACTGATCAACTCTGTTTCTTATTACCTGGACGGCCTGTTCTACGGCGTAATTTTTAATTCTCTTGGTTTCATCCGGATCAAGTGATAGTTCTATGATCTTTTCATCGGTTGTCAAACCGCTTTCTTTGAGGATCGGATAGTTTTTATTTAATAGTTCGATGATCTTCTTTCTTTCATTGGCATCAGGTATACCTATTGTTATTTTGTTATTTTCATTTTTTTGGACAAATGAAAAGTTTATCTTGGAATTTCTTAACTCCTTTCTTATCTGAGTTGTCAACGTGTCGATTTTAGCTTGGACTGCTTTATCTGTCTCTACCCCCAATACTAAGTGCATACCACCCTTAAGATCAAGACCTAATTTTATCCTTTTATCCAATGGAAACATAAAAAATAAAGCCACCGCAAAGACTATTGCGATGGTTATCCATCTTAACTTAAGTTGCATCGGTTATTTAACCTCCGTTTGACTTGTTGGATTCACTTTGGCAGCGATAGCATTTTTAGTCATTTTGACTATAACACCTTTAGCTATCTCCACATCAAACGTATTCTGATCCAATACCCTATCTATACGGCCGTAAATACCTGCTGAAGTAATGACTTCGTCACCTGCTTTTAAAGATTCTATCATTTTCATGTGCTCTTTTTGCCTTTTTTGCTGGGGTCTAATCAATAAAAAATAGAATACACCGAAAATCAAAATTAAAGGTATAAGGCCCGTTAAAGGGTTACCCCCTTGAGCTCCATTTGATGCATAAGCTAATGATTCAAACATTGTTTCCTCCTTGTTTTAGTTTATTTAACATCTCTTCTTTAAATTTTTTATAATTGCCAGAGATTATAGCATTTCTCGCAGATTTTACAAGAGAAATGTAGAAATGTAGATTATGAATGGTGTTAAGTCTCATAGAAAGTATTTCTCCTGCTTTGTAGAGATGTCTTAAATAACCTCTTGAGAAATTTTTACAGGTGTAGCAGTCGCAGTTTTTATCTATAGGATCTTCTGATTTAGCTAAATCGGCTCTTTTTATTGAAAGCCTCCCTTCTGAAGTGAAAAGTAAGGCGTTTCTTGCATTTCTTGTGGGCATAACGCAGTCGAACATATCTATGCCGTATTCAATACAGTTAAGAATATCTTCAGGGGTTCCTACTCCCATAAGATATCTTGGTTTATTTTCTGGTAATAGTTGTGCTGTGAACTCTGCTGTTTCATACATCAGAGGTATCTCTTCACCTACACTCAATCCACCTATGGCATAACCTGGAAGATCTAAGTTTATTAATTGGTCAACACTAAGTTTCCTTAAATCTTTAAACACACCCCCCTGAACAATTCCAAACAGGGACTGATGTGGATTTAGTGGATATTTTTTACATCTTTCAGCCCATCTTGTTGTTCTTTCTAAAGCTTTTAATACATACTCTTTTTCAGATGGGTAAGGAGCGCATTCATCAAAAGCCATTACAATGTCAGAGCTCAATTTCTTTTGTATTTCCATGGAGATCTCGGGGGAAAAGAAATGTTTGCTTCCATCAATATGTGATTTAAATTCGACTCCATCGTCACTAATCCTATTCAGATCGGCTAAACTAAAAACCTGAAAACCTCCACTGTCTGTTAGAATACTTTTTTGCCAGTTCATAAACCTGTGTAAACCACCAAAGTGTTCCACAATGTCTTCCCCAGGTCTTAGATGTAGATGATATGTGTTACCTAAGATGATGGTTGCACCTATATCATAAAGTTCTTCCGGGGTGAGGGTTTTTACAGATCCAACAGTGCCCACTGGCATAAAGATCGGTGTTTGTATTATACCTTTTGAAGTTTTTATGGTTGTTGCTCTTGCAGCAGATGTGGTATCTTTGGCATCTATCTTAAACTCTAAAATATCAACCTCCTATAATATAAGCATTGCATCTCCATAACTAAAAAATCTCAATCTGTTTTTTATCGCATAGTTATAGACTTCTTTCATGTAATCTATTCCTGCAAAAGCACATACAAGCATAAATAGCGTTGATTTTGGTAAATGAAAATTTGTTATAAGATGATCAACAATTTTAAACTGATAACCAGGTTTTATAAATATATCTGTCACTTGTTCACCATATCTTGTCAATAAACCATCTTCTGACGAAGATTCCAGAGATCTAAGGGATGTTGTCCCAACGGCAATCAACGTGTAACCCTTTAACTTTAGATCATTTATCTGATCGAATGATGACTTGGGTATGTAGTATCGTTCTTGGTGCATTTTGTGATCGTTGATATTTTCGGTTTTTATAGGTTTAAATGTACCTATGCCTACGTTTAATGTTATTTCTATTAATGGATGATCCTTTCCTATGCTTTGAAGTAACTCCTCGCTGAAATGTAGCCCTGCTGTGGGGGCAGCTACTGAACCAGGTTTAGATGCATATACCGTTTGATACCTATGTTCATCCAGTTGTTCATCGTTTCTTTTTATATAAGGTGGCAAAGGGATATGACCGTATCTTTCTAATAGCTCCAGAGGGTCTGTACCTAAGACTTCTACTATCTTTATGCCATCTCCATCTTCTGAATGAATTTTGACTCCTATATGATTATCAAATTTTAATAAATCTCCTTTCTTTAAATTACCTTTTGTTAAAGCTTTAAATCTATTTTTCTCGATTTGTTCTAAAAAAAACAGCTCCACCTTGCCACCGGTATCTTTTCTGGTTAAAAGTCTACTTTTTATCACTTTTGTATTGTTTAAAACCAAGAAGCTCTTTTTAGGCAGATAGTCTTTTATATGTTTAAACTCTGTGATGAAATATTTTTTGGTATTTCTATCTACTACTAAAAGTCTTGAGTCTTCTCTTTTTTCAAGTGGGTATTGGGCTATGAGTTCCTCTGGTAGATCAAAATCGAAATCAGAAAGCTTATATGACATTTAGCTTAACTGCCTCTTAATAAAGTTTTTTACTTCCGCAATGGAGTTAGGCAGTCTTGAGTACCTTTTTTCTTTTGTCTTTATAGCCTTTATTCTATCTGGTTCTTCTGGTTTTTTACCAATAGCTTTTATAATAGCATCTTCAAACTTGGCTGGATGAGCTGTAGCCAGTGTGATGAAATAGCTTGATCCATCATCAATCTTTTTAACAGCGTTTACGCCACAAGCTGTATGGGGATCTAAGATATAACCATGGGTATTGTAAAATGATTTTATTGTGTTTAGGGTTTCATCGTTGGTTGTGGATATGGAAATGAATGTTTCTTGGATTTTGGTAAGTTCCTCTTTGGAAAAGGTTAGCTTATGATTTTCTTGAAATTCAAACATCTTTTTTGTAAGGATTTCTGAGTTTTCATTGTAAAGGAAATAAAGGTACCTTTCTAGATTACTTGCCACTTGAATATCCATAGATGGGCTGTAGGTTTGGACTACTTCACTGACACTATAATCACCATTTTGTATAAACCTGGTTAGTATATTGTTTTCGTTAGTAGCTAATATCAGTTTTTTTATAGGCAATCCCATCTTCCAAGCAATAAAACCAGCAAATATATTACCAAAGTTACCTGTGGGTACTGAAAAATATACCTTTGGAAATTCTTCTAAGTTTTCTGTAGCTCTAAAATAGGTGAAAAAATAGTATACGACCTGAGCTAAGACCCTTGACCAGTTTATCGAATTTATTGCACCTAAAGAATATCTTTTTTTAAAATCAAGGTCATTAAAAATCGATTTGACGATATGTTGACAATCATCGAATGTTCCATCTATGGCTAGGTTAAATACATTTGGATCTGTTACTGTTGTCATTTGTAGTTCTTGGACGGGGCTAACTTTTCCGAAAGGGTGAAGGATGAATATGTTTATATCTTTTTTCCCTTTAAAACCATAAATTGCAGCGCTACCGGTATCTCCACTGGTGGCACCTAAAATATTTATATTTTTCTGCTGTTTATTTAAAACATGTTCAAAAAGATTACCTAAGAATTGCAATGCTATATCCTTAAAAGCGTAAGTGGGGCCATGAAAAATCTCACCTATAAAAAGATTGTTCCCAAACTTTTTTACTGGTATAACTTCATCTGTATCAAAAGTGGAGTAACTTTTTTCTATTATGTTTTTTAGCTCCTCTGCTGGGATATCATCTACAAATTTTGAAATTATGTTAAAAGCAAGCTCTTTATAGGGGAGATTTTTTAATACTGGTAATGCTTCTGAAATATCTGGGATATGTTCAGGTATTATAAGCCCACCATCATCAGCCAAACCCATAAGAACGGTATCACAAAATGAAATACTTTTTACCTTTCCCCTTGTACTTTTGTATCTCATCGTTTCACCTCAAAAAATTTAAAAGGAAAAGGGGAGCCCCCCTTTCTCATGAGACTATTTCTATGTCAGCAAAAAAGTATCTTGTTTCTTGGGCAGCAGTTTCTGGGGCATCAGAGCCATGAACTGCATTGTTATCAATATTTTTACCAAACTCTTTTCTGATTGTTCCTTCTTCAGCGTTAGCTGGGTTTGTTGCTCCCATAAGTTTTCGCCAGTCTGCTATGGCGTTTTCTTTTTCAAGAATCATAACAATGGATGGTCCACTACTCATAAATGTTGTGAGGGCATTAAAAAAAGGTTTGTCCTTATGGACGGCATAGAAACCTTCAGCCATCTTTTTGGTCATCCACAATTTTTTCATTGCTACAATCTTAAAGCCTTCTTTCTCAATGCGATCGATAATTTTTCCAGAATTACCCGCAGCGACAGCATCAGGTTTAATGATAGCAAATGTTCTTTCCATTGATCTATTCCTCCTAGTTTATAATTTTATCCATTATAATGGCTAAAAAAGTAATAGGTTCTGCTGATTTGTTTTCTATGGAGTGGAATTCTCCAAAATTAGTAATTAACATATCCCCGGGTTTTAAAATATCGATATTTCCGTTATCATTTACTACTCCAGTGCCATCTAACATAAGATAGATCTCCATATCATTTACATGTTGATGGTAACCTACAGATGAGTCAGGCTGAAGATTTACTACAGAAAACATTTTGATTTTACCTTTAATACCATGTACCCCTTCATACCCGAAATTGACAAGACTTCCTTGACCCTCTCGTGGTTTTTCGATTATCTTTCCTTCTAAATTTTCACCTCTTATTATCATGAGCGTTTTCTCCTATCTGTAATTAGTAAATTGTATTTCTATGCCAAAATCTTTTGACTTTATTAGCTTTATTACTTCTTGAAGATCGTCAATCTTTTTACCTTTTACCCTTACTTTATCGTCGTTTATTGAAGCAGTCACTTTTATTTTGGAGTCTTTTATTGTTTTTACAATCTCCTTTGCTTTATCTTGGGGGATGCCCTGTTGAAAGGTTATTTTCTGCCTGACTGTATTACCAGATGCTTTTTCTATGTTGCCAAAGATAAGGGCTTTTACAGATACATTCCTTTTTACAAGTTTTGAAATAAGTATTTCGTGTACACTTTTTAGTTTTCCTTCGTTATCGGAGATGATAGTGATCTCCTTTTCACCTTTGTTGAAATCTATTTTACTGGCAGAACCCTTAAAGTCAAACCTTTGCTCGATCTCTTTGTTGGCTTGATTAACAGCATTTGATACCTCTTGAAAATCTATTTCACAACCGATGTCGAAGGAATGCTCTTCAGCCATACTTACCTCCTTTTTAACATCACAAATAGAAAATATGACATATTCTAAACTTAAAATCAAGAAAAATCTTGAAAAAAAATATTTTATGATTATAATATCACACCCAAAATTTGTGGAGGTTTTAATGGCTGGACATAGTAAATGGGCAAATATAAAACATAGAAAAGCTGCTCAAGATGCAAAAAAGGGGAAGATTTTTACAAAAATAGCCAAAGAACTTACGGTGGCTACTAAAATAGGACAAAGTGCAGACCCAGAGTTCAACCCAAGGTTGAGGCTTGCTCTTGATAAGGCTAAAGCCGCTAATATGCCAAAAGAGAATGTGGAAAGGGCTATTAAAAAGGGTTTAGGAGAAGGTGATGGTGCAAACTATGAGGATGTAATGTATGAGGGTTACGGACCTGGTGGTGTAGCAATACTTGTTCAGGCGTTAACCGATAACAAGAATAGAACAGTTGCAGAAGTTAGGTCAACTTTTACAAAAAGGGGAGGTAGTTTGGGGGAAGCAGGTTGTGTTGCGTGGATGTTTGATAAAAAAGGGGTAATAAATATTCCAAAAGATGCAGTAGATGAGGATACAATAATGATGCTTGCTATAGATTCTGGGGCAGAAGATGTGGTTGGGGACGAAGAAAGTTACGAAGTAATCACCGATCCATCCAACTATGAAAATGTAAAAAAGGCTATTGAGTCTAACAATATAAAAATAGAGTATGCGGAAATCACAATGAGACCAAAAAATACCATAGAGCTGTCAGGTGAAGAAGCTCAAAAAACAATGGCTCTGCTTGAAGCCCTCGAAGACTTAGACGATGTGCAGGAAGTGTATTCTAATTTTGATATGGTAGAGTAATTTGATCATATTTGGAATAGATCCGGGTTTAAACAAAACAGGGGTTGGTATACTGCAGCTTGAAGGGAAAAACTTGGGTTATATAAAACACGATGTAATCAAGACTGATCCTAAACAATCATTGGTGAAAAGGTTACAAAGTATTGTTGATGGTGTGCATTCACTGGTAACAGAGTACAGGCCAGCTTACGCTGCTGTAGAAGATATATTTTATTCTGTTAATATTAAGAGTGCAATCCTTTTGGGTGAGACAAGGGGTGCTATAATATCTACGCTATTATCCAATAAGGTGGATCTCTTTGAGTTTAGTGCTTTACAGATAAAAAAAGCTGTTGTTGGTTATGGAAAGGCAGATAAGGAACAGGTTAGAAAGATGGTGGAGATTCTACTAAAGATTGATCTTTCTGGGGTTGCATCTGATGCCAGTGATGCTCTGGCTTGTGCTATCTGTTTGGCTTTTCAGTTAACCTGTTATGAAAAAGGTATCGTTTATGATTGCAAGATTAAAAGGTAAATTGGTTGAAAAATATCCAGATAGAATTATCTTGGATGTAAACAACATTTATTTTGAGATTTTTATAACCTTAAAGTGTTATTCAGGTTTGCCAGAGGTAAATTATGAGGTGACCATCCCCACCCAAACTGTTGTCAGGGAAGATGGTATTACGATATATGGTTTTTTAAACGAGGAGGAAAAAAAGCTTTTTGGATTGCTAAATACTGTATCGAAGATTGGACCTAAAATAGCTCTTTCTATTCTCTCTTCCATTGATGTTGATGTCCTTAAAAGAGCTATTAAAGAGAGAGATATAGGTTCGATTGCCATTTCCCCTGGTGTTGGTAAAAAAACTGCAGAGAGGATTATATTGGAGCTTAGGGATAAAGTTGATGAGGTCGAGGTTTTTTCATCAGATTTATTGGATAACGATTCGGATTTGGTAAGCGCTTTGATAAATTTTGGTTATAAGCGAGGGGATGCTCTGGCTGTAATTAAAAAGATAGATCCATCATATAAAACGTTACAGGATCGTTTAAGGGAAGCCTTGAGGCTATTGAATCAGTAATTGGTTACAATTGATCTTTGTATGAATCATAAATTTTTGTCACAAAATACTTGTAAAATAGTCTAAATATGTTATAGTATCAAATTCGGAGGTGTGTAATGGCATTAGAAAAAGCATTGAAGCAAGAACTTATCGAAAAGTTCAAAACGAAGGAGAATGATACAGGTTCTCCAGAAGTCCAGGTTGCCCTTTTAACTGAAAGGATAAACCAGCTTACAGAACATTTTAAGACCCATGTAAAGGATCATCATTCAAGAAAAGGGCTCTTAATGTTGGTAAGTAAAAGAAGAAAACTGCTTGATTATCTAAAAAGAAAAGATTTCAATAGATATCAGCAGTTGATCGAAAGACTTGGTATAAGGAAGTAATGATGGAAAAAGATATTAAGTCTTTTGAAATAAGGCTTGGCAGTGATGCCGAGCCTATAATTTTAGAAACCGGTTGGAAGGCAAAGCAGACAAACGGAAGTATATGGGCAAAACAAGGGGATACTGTTGTTCTTGTCACTGCTGTGATGAGTAAGAATGTTCCTGATGATATCGATTTTTTCCCACTTACAGTTAATTATATTGAAAAGTTTTATGCTGTTGGTAAGATTCCCGGAGGGTTTATTAAAAGAGAAGGGAAACCATCTGACAAAGAGACCCTTATATCAAGGCTCATCGATAGACCATTGAGACCTATTTTTCCAGATGGATTTAGAAATGAAGTTCAGATTGTGGTAACAGTTGTATCAAGTGATCAAAAGAACTCTCCAGATATTCTGTCCATAAATGCTGCCAGCGCAGCCCTCATGATTTCTGATATCCCCTTTAATGGTCCTGTTGGTGCTGTGAGGGTTGGCAAGTTAAACGGTGAGTATATTATAAACCCAGATGCAGATCTATTTGATCAGCTTACTATGAATATAGTTTTAGCTGGTACTGAAGATGCCATTGTAATGGTTGAAGCTGGGATGAAAAATGTATCTGAGGAAGAGGTTGTGGAAGCCTTTGAAAGAGGGCACGAAGCTATTAAAGAGATTGTAAGAGTACAAAAGGGTATGCGGGAGCAGATTGGATTACCAAAGGCTGAGTTCAAAGATTTTTCTGTTCCTACAGATATTCTTGAAAAGGTGTATGCTGACTGTAAACAGGCTCTTTTTGATGCTGTGATGACTAAAGGTAAAAAAGAGAAATATGAGGCGATAGATAGGGTAAAAAATGAATACCTCGAAAAACTTAAGGACGAATTGGGTGACCAGTTTGAGGAAAACAAGACACTATTTTCTGAAGCATATCATGAAGTGGAAAAGAAGATATTTAGAGAGATCACTCTTGAAAATAAGATTAGGGTAGATGGCAGAGCGTATGATGAAATCAGACCTATAGATATAGAGGTGGGGCTTCTTCCCAGGGCTCATGGGTCTGCACTTTTTACAAGAGGTGAGACACAGGCTCTTGTCTCTGCAACTTTGGGTACAAAGATGGATAGCCAGATGGTGGATGATATCGAAGGTAACTCTTCTAAGAGATTTATGCTGCATTACAATTTTCCACCTTTTTCTGTAGGTGAAGTTGGTAGAATGGGTGCTCCAGGTAGAAGGGAAGTGGGGCATGGTGCTTTGGCTGAAAGGGCTCTTTCTTATGTTATCCCCGATGAATCTGATTTTCCCTATACAATAAGAGTAGTGTCTGAAATATTGGAGTCAAACGGTTCTTCTTCTATGGCATCTGTATGTGGTGGATCCTTAGCTCTTATGGATGCTGGTGTGCCTATCAAGGATATAGTGGCTGGTATTGCTATGGGATTAATCTATGAAAAGGGTAGATATGCGATATTAAGTGATATTATGGGGATTGAAGACCATCTCGGTGATATGGATTTTAAAGTGGCTGGTACAAAAGATGGCATCACTGCTCTTCAGATGGATATAAAGATAGAAGGTTTAAAAATGGATCTGGTGAGGGAGGCCCTTGCTGCAGCAAAAGTTGGTAGATTATATATATTGGAGAAAATGAAAGCTGTTTTATCTGCTCCAAGAAGTGATCTTTCACCTTATGCACCCCGCTTTGTTACGATGAATGTTGATCCTGAAAAGGTTGGGCTTATAATTGGCCCGGCTGGTAAAAATATAAAAGCGATTATTGAGGAAACTGGTGTTTCCATTGATATCCTTGATGGTGGTGTTGTCAATATATTTGCAAGCTCTAAGGATGCTATCGATAGTGCAATAGGTATGATAGAGGCCATCATAGGAGACCTTACCATTGATAAAACCTACAAAGGTAAAGTGAAAAAGATTATGGATTATGGTGCCTTTGTTGAGATAGCTCCGGGATTAGAAGCTCTTTTACATGTTTCCCAGTACAGTCATGAAAAGATAGACGATATTTCAAAATACCTAAAGGTAGGAGATATTGTTCAAGTTAAATACATGGGGAAAGATGAAAGAGGACGCCACAAAATATCGAGAAAAGCAATTTTAGAAAAGATACAGCACACTGATTAAAAATGATTATATAAATCACAGGTGGATAATATTTCCACTTGTGTTTTTATATTCTTCTTGACTTATTTTAAAATAAAATTTAAGCTATTTCATGCTGGAGAAAGT
Organism: Calditerrivibrio sp.; assembly: GCA_026415135.1. Lineage (NCBI taxonomy): Bacteria > Pseudomonadati > Deferribacterota > Deferribacteres > Deferribacterales > Calditerrivibrionaceae > Calditerrivibrio > Calditerrivibrio sp. The sequence goes on from JAOAHS010000006.1 coordinate 52,050, forward strand.
TAACACCCTTTCAGGTCTAATTAAATATCCTAACCCAGATTCTGAGCAACTTATTTTATTAGACATTTTAGGTTATACTGTGAATATAATGGATAAAGACTTAAATATTTTATACTGTAATTGGAAGGATCTTGATTTTATACCTATAGGAAGACGTCTTTTGGGGGAAAAGTGTTATAGGGTTATTAGGGGACGTGATACAATTTGTGAAGATTGTTTTGTTAGTAAATATCATAGGTATCAGTCTATTATAAAATTTATTAAGAAGAGTCCAGTTGATGGAAAGTACAGGGAGTTTAATATTTTAATAATAAGGGATAGGGAAGATATTTTGGGTTATATTCAGCTTATAAAAGTTTGTACAGAATTTATAGAATATCAAAAATTAAATTTGAAGCCAATTTCCATCTGCTCCAAATGCAAAAAAATAAGGGATAATGAGAATTGGATGTATTTTGAAAATTATTTTCAAAAAGTAGGTATCATGTTTAGCCACGGGATCTGTTCAGATTGTTTTAAGGATTTATATCCTCAATATGTTGATAAGATTAAGAGATAATATTTAAAAATTTGTAAACTTTATTTGACATATCACAAATACCTTTTACAATTAAATTAGAGGAGATAATTTTATAGCCCTAACATCATGTCATGCTACATAATGTCCCGGACTATTTTAATCCTCCTTAAAAGCTTTTCGAACTGATATTTAAACAGTAAAGGAGGTTTGTATGTTTATACTTTATAGGCTGTTAGTATCAGTGGTTTTTTTGTTTATTTTGATTAATTCAGATTTTTCAATGGCAAAAACATTGGACATTTCTCCAAATTTTAATCCCATAGCCATAAAGACGCTAAAAAACATAGGGCCAACAGACTTACCTGAGATCTCCCTAAGGGCAAGAGAGAGTGGCATAAAGCCAGTCTCACTAAAAAATGTTAATCTAAAATTAAAAGAAAAAGTTAATTGGCTCACAGACGATCAAACCAAGATTATAAGGGAGAATACAGAAAATGGTAAAATTAATGGAAGATTGGTACCTTTTGTTCAGCCTGGAGAGATTTATGCAGATCCCTATTCTTTATTGGCAATGAAGTTCATCGTTGGTGATGATGGTTATTATATTGTTATGGAAGCCGATGATGATATTGTGGAAGATATAACAATAGCCGAGCAAAAACTGTTTCTCAACGACGCAAATATTGTAAAGCTTGCTCCTGGAATAAAAGCTGTTTCTTTGGGGAAAAAATCAACTACATTTCAAGGGACAGGTTTTGCTTTTTATTTTGATGAACAGAAAAAACTTCCAGGTTATGATAAAGAAGGAAAGCTTGTGGAAGTGGCTCTTAAAGGATTTATTATAGTTGATGCACCTTCCGTTGAAGTAAAATATTCTAAAAACAGTGGCTATAAATTTATATTCATTACATCCCAAAATGCACAGGTAGATGTTAAATTTCATGCTGACTTAGAAAAAGATGTTAAAATACCACTATATGAATACAGTATTCCTGCTGATGGGTGTAAGGTTGGGATTGGGTTTTATCTTGTTATTGGTGTTGATGGTTCGATTACCTTTGCCTATGCCATAACTCAAAATGCTTCTTTAAAGGCTGGTTTATATGGGGATACAGCATATTTTATCCCAACAAGTTTTAATACAGTAAAAGATTTTGATTTCAAGGTGAATGCTGATAATGTTTCCTTATCTGCTAATCTAAAAGGTGAGGCGAGTATCTTGGCTGAGGTGATTTTTGAAGTGATAAACAAAGGTAAAATAGTTTTAGATAATAAGATAGGGCTATTGTTAGATGTTAAATCCAATGTTAAAGGAGCAACAGGTGATTTTTTAAGCATAAAAGGGGATGGTTTCATGAAAGTTACTGGCAAAGTCAAAATAAAATCTTTCGATAAAAGCAAGGATCTGTATGAATATAAATATCCTCTTTTTAGTTACATAAAAGAAAGAACCAGTCGATATAGTATTTCCCTTACTGATGTATGCGCTTACACTGATACTATAAAAGGGCAGATAATAGAAGGTTTACATCCATACGCAGATAAAGATGTAAGTATCAAAATTACTACTAGTGCTGGTGAAGAACGTTTGATAAATGGAAAAACTGATAAAAATGGTAATTTTAGATTTTCGTTTGATCTAAGAAAAGGTGATTATGTTAGTGTAAAGATTCCTGGTACTACCAATAATTTCTCCGAATCTAAAGAAGCAACATTTCCATATGATCAAGTATTTATAGAAAAGGTGGATTTTATCCAAAATGTTGTTAAGGGTTATGTGAATGCAGCTGACGGAGTTCCAAAGTATAATGGATCTATTTCTGTTGTTGTAGAAAGAACAAATAATATCCCTATCCATGCAACAGAAAATGTATCCATCCCTATTTCGTATCCTATAAAATTTCAGGCTCAAGTGATCAATGGGGTATTTCTTTTTTCTAATTATGATATAAGACCTTTTGATAAAGTATATGCAATTTTAGAAAAAGAGGGGTTTGTTGTATCCAGCAATAAAAAAGAATCTGAAGGTATTGATGTGGCGATAGATGGTAGGTATTTACAAGAAGATGACAAGCTCAGTTCCCAAAACAGTTCAGTTATATTTAGCTATGAAGGAACATCTGCACCTTCTATAATTAGTCCTTATTACTTTGTTATAATAGATCATCCTTATGGGAAAAAATCAACTGAAACCAAACAAATAAAAGAATTTAGACTGAATACTAAACCTGTTCAGGGTTTTAAACAAATAGTATCTGATACTGGACCCTGGGAGATGGAGATAGGTGGTTATGTGGAACAACTAACCACTTCTTTTGAAAAATTCAAAGGGAACTTTTCAAATACATCTGGTAATATAGATTATAGAGTAATAGAGTCGGTTACCTTTTTCACCGAAGGGAAAAAGTTTGAACATACTAACATAGCTAAGCTGTCTGACGAAGACCGGAAAAAGAGTATATCGGGATATATTAATAAAGATAATCTTTTTTACGATAAAAAAGTTTTTGTTCACAAAGAAAATATTAATACAAAAGAGCCTTTTGTTAATGTGGCTCCAGTCTCTATCAAAAACTTTACAGCAGATGTTAGTGTAAACTACTACAATCCAGCCACAAATACTAAACCTACATATAGTAGAGCTTTTAAGGTTTCAATCTACAATGATATGCAGAAATTGGATGCAGGTGGTATGGATCCTGTCATAATATGGGATAAAAAAAATAAGCTTAAGACTGTAAAGTACATAGAATTTAAAAGGGATGAGATTGATAGGTATGATCTTGATGATTTTATTCATGAACTGAAAGATGTCAAGTTCGATCTAAAGTCCAACCTGGTAGCTGTAAATGGTGTATTGTGTTATACTTGGGAAAAGTCCCTGAAAACAAACCAACCAACTAATAGCAAGTTAGAGGTTTTCGTAGCTAAAGAAACCAATTTACCAGTAAAAGTTATCTTCTACGATGGTAATTTGCAGAGGATAGAGTTAAACTTTTCTAACTGGCAAAGGGTTGTTGAAAAAATATAAAAATGTTAATATATTTATGCTGAGAAAATTTTTACTTAAGAGGTATGAAAATGAAAGTACTAAACATCAAATGGCAGCGCCTATTATCTGAAGGAGAGACATGTCCCAGATGTGCATTAACAGAACAAGAAATAAAGGAAGCTATTTCCGTACTCAAGGAATCTCTTTTGCCATTGGGTGTAGATGTTGTTCTGCAAAAGGGTGAAATCTCTTTAGAGGATTTCGAAAGGGATCCGCTAAGATCTAATCAAATTTGGCTCAACGAGAGACTCTTAGAGGATTGGCTTGGAGGAACATTCGGACAAAGTCCATGTTGTGATGTATGTGGACCTGCTGAGTGTAGAACCGTTGAAATAGATGGTTATGTTTATGAGTCGATACCAGCAGAACTTATAATTAAAGCTGGGCTTTTTGCAGCTTCACACATAATAGCTAAAGGAGAAAAGGGACAATGTTGTGAAATAAATGTTCCTAAAAGACCAAATAGAAGTTGCTGTTAATAGAGATATTTAAAAGTATCGGGGCGGAGGGATTTGAACCCCCGACCCTCGGTTCCCAAGACCGATGCGCTACCAAGCTGCGCTACGCCCCGAAGGAAGCAAACTTATATTATAATTTCCATTTTATGTCAACTAAAATTTTACTTTTTGAATTTTATTAAAACTACATGGTAGATATGTATTATTTATGAAAAATTGTGCCTTTTTGGAAACTATCTGGTAGATTTTCTATCTCTAAATACTTAAACCCAATATTTCTGAATTCTTCCCTTATTTTTTTACTACAGGCATAAGTTGTTATAACACCATCATCCTTTAAAATATCATAAAGCTTATTTATGACATCTCTGCTCCACATTTCTGAGTTTTTATTTTTGCTAAAGGGATCGAAATATATAACATCATATGAATCTGTTTCTTTTAAAATTTCTGTCACTGCATCACCATATCTTAGGTCAAAGTAATATTTATCGTATTCACCATTTTTAATTAACTTTTTTAAGATTTTAAATCCATTGACTGGCCACAGAATCTCAAGATTATAAACGATATTTATTAGTTCTTTATCTTTTTCAAGGGAGACAATATGGAGTCTGTTTTTGAGATCAAGAGTTTTCTCTATAGTTACTGCGATATTATAACCTAACCCAAATCCTATGTCTAAGAGTTTTATCGATTTTTTTAACAATTTCTCCCTGATTCCAGAGGCTAATACATATTTGTACAGACTTTCTGTGTAAGCTCCTATCGATTTTGCATGGTAAGCTTCCTCATAGGTGAGGTTGTAAAAGGATATGGATCCATCAGCAGTAGCAAAAAGTTTTTTATCATTTAATAATGGGACTAAATTGGGCATTTTCAAAGATTATGTGCCAGCTTTCTCCAATCTTCTCTGGGTAATCATCCCTGTAATGGGCTCCCTTGCAACCTTTTCTTTCAAGTGCAGCAGTAGTTAACAAAATAGAAACAGTGATAATGTTTTTGAGCTCACCACATTTCCTTGATAAGGGGGTCTTATTTTCTATATCTTTTAAAACAGAGGTTAAATATTCTAAGCAGGTTTTTAATGATTTTTCATTTCTCACGATACTTGCATTTTTCCACATGATTTCCTGTACATTTTCGTATATTAGTTCTACATCTTTAGGATCGATGTAACTATTTACTTTATAATCCACTTTTATAATATCACATGATTTGGTATCGATAATTGCAGCTTTTGCACTTCTTCCACCAAATACCACACCTTCAAGAAGGGAGTTACTTGCTAGTCTATTAGCACCATGAACGCCTGTACAGGCAACCTCACCGCAAGCGTATAGATTTTCTATATTAGTTCTACCCCAAATATCTGTACTTACTCCACCCATATAATAATGGGCTGCAGGGCTAACTGGTACCAGCTCTTTTGTTATATCAATACCATAATTGAGGCATGTATTATATATCTTGGGAAATCTATTTATAACGAATTCTTTGTCAAGGTGGGTCAAATCCATATAAACGAATTCTGAGTCTGTTTTCATCATTTCAAAAAATATACTTCTACTCACTATGTCCCTTGGTGCCAGTTCTGCCATAGGGTGATAATTGTGACAAAACCTTTTCCCATGAATGTTTCTTAAAACAGCCCCTTCACCCCTCATCGATTCGCTTAACAAGAAAGCTGGAGTATTTTTTAGATGAAGCGCAGTGGGATGAAACTGGAAGAACTCCATATCTTTTATAGTCGCTCTTGCTCTAAAAGCTATAGCTATACCATCACCTGTGGACACTTCGGGATTTGTTGTCCTCTTGAAGATTCTACCTGCACCACCAGTGGCTAGTATTATTGCTTTAGAGTAGTAAAACTCCTGTTCGTTATTAAGCTCATTAATGACAAAAACGCCGTAGACCTTATTGTTTTGAGTTATAAGGTCTACAGCGAAATGATTATCAAGTTTGTCTATATTACCTACCTTTGAAACAGCCTCTTTTAGAGCTCTTACGATCTCATGCCCTGTGGCATCACCTCTGGCATGAATGATTCTATTTACACTATGGGCTGCTTCACGGGTGAAGTCAAAATGATCACCATGCATGTCAAACTTTGCTCCGTATGCTATAAGCTCTCTTATGTACTTAGGTCCTTCTTCTACAAGGGTTAACACGGCGTTTTTATCACACAACCCATCTCCAGCATTTATAGTGTCTTCATAATGAAGAAAGATATCATCATCATCTGAGAGAACCACAGCAACACCACCTTGTGCATACTCTGTGCTACCTTCACCAAGAATAGACTTTGTAATTATTGCTACAGTTCCATGTTTCGATAGCTCCAGTGCAGCCCTAAGTCCAGCTACTCCAGAACCTAAGACTATATAGTCATAGGAGTCTATTTTCATCCTACCACCTAATACCGAATTTCAAACCTAATTGATTAGCATGTCCAACACTGCCTTCGACAGTAAAATTCAAGAATGGAAATGGTGTAATAGAAACCCCTGCAAAAGCTCTGTAGATCATTTCATGCACATCATCTAAAGCGACATACTTTGAGCTTTCAGAAGCATTCACCCTAAGGGCAGTTACTCCTGCATAGGGTGTCAAAAAAAGTATACCTTTGCTGATTGATATATCAAGCTGTTGTGTATTTATATCAAGTTCATCCACACCTTCAAGTTTTGAAAAGGCACCTCTTATGGCAAGAGCAGGGGTTAATGGTGTTCCACTTAGAATAGCATATTTAAGTTCAATACCCCAAAGCTGTATATCTGAACCTGGTACCTTTGAGTACATAGCTCCTATATCAAAACCCATAGGCAAACCTTTCATGGCGTGTAATCTTGGAACAGGTATCACAGGGAATACATCTTCGTTTTTAAAAGCTTTTTTCCAATAGTCTTTATTGTCATCGATTTTTGTAAAAGTGATCTCTGCGCTAATATCAAAGCCTGTGATGCCAAGTGGTTCTGCTGGTGCCATAGGATTAAAAGCCAATGCTACACCAAAGTCTTTGGCCAGATCCTTAAACATCTGATTGGTATAACCTGGTTGAAATTCAATCTCTTTTGCTACCAGTGGAATTGAGAAAAGTGTGAAAAGTAAAAGTGTGAAAACTATTTTCTTCATAGCTACCCCCTTATTTTATTTTAAAAGAGTCAGGGAGATGGAATTCATTTTTTGTTCTGCTGAAATACCCCATTTTGACCCTTTTATTCTTCTTTTTAATATATTTGAGCATATTTTTCAATCCAAATATTTCTGTATTTTCTATCTTGTTTTCAGCAAAAAAGATATCCTGATTTGTTTTAAGTTCCCTTAATTTGATATAATCTATTTTAAAAGTTGATATAAATTCTAGAGTTTTCTCATATTCTTTTACAGTATCTGTAAAACCAGGCAATGTTAATAAGTTTACGGATATGTATAAATTCTGTTTTTCAGCGAATTCAAATAGTTTGGTGAATATTTCAAAAGATATCCCCTTTTTGGCGAGGTAATCTGGGTTAAAAGAATCGACATCAAAGCTTATGGAGTCTATATATTCACTTAAAGAGCTTTTGAATTTTTCCATAGAAAAGGTTTTTATGTTCAAATTTAATGTTATGGTATCATTTTTTTCCTGTTTTATCATTTCAATGGTTTTGCTGTCTAAATCATATTTCAATGTGATTACAAAAGATAATTGTAAGTCCGATATGGTTCTAATAAAGTGAAACGTTGCTTCAAGCTCTTTATGGTTTTTGACAATTATTTCGCAATTTGTTAGATAATCTAACATATACTGTTTGTTTAAGAATGAATATATATTCTCATGTTGAATAATACTAAAAATCTTCTTTTTGTTCTTTTCGTTTATGATATTTTTCTTTTCAATCAATATTGCAGGAACAACAAACCTATCATCCATCCAACCAACAGGAGTCAAGTGTGATGAGATGAGGTTGTTATCATTAGTATTTTTTTTGTAGGCTGGCAGTAATGTCCTGAGGTATCCTTTGGGTAATTCAACAGACACAGGAAAACCGCCGGAAAATTCAATGATTTTTGCTTGCATCTGATCGTAAGAGTAGGGGATGGCGTCTGGTATTGCTATTAATTTGCAGTTTTCTGGTAATGGTATCATCTCTAACTCATAGGGAACAATATTATAACTACCTGTTCTGAATACAGATTTAAGCACAGGGTGTTCGTAGACTACACCATTTTTATCAGAAAATACTAAATTTGGTATATTGTACATGTCGCTTCCTTAATATTTTGATCAGATTTTATATTGTGTTTTTTTAATATTTTCAATATAATAAATCTGAAAATTATTTTGAGAGGTGTTATATGACTGATATAGTGGATATTTATGCAAGAGAGATTATTGATTCAAGGGGCAATCCAACAGTAGAAGTTGAAGTAGTAACAAGTGAAGGTATTGTAGGAACAGCGGCCGTACCCTCGGGAGCTTCCACTGGTGAAAGGGAAGCAATTGAACTTAGAGATGGTGATAAAAATAGGTTTATGGGTAAAGGTGTTTTGAAAGCTGTTCAAAATGTCAATGAAATAATAGCCCCTGAGCTTGAAGGCATTGATGTCACAGAGCAGAAGTTAATTGATGAAATAATGATAGATCTGGATGGAACGAAAAACAAGGAAAAGCTTGGCGCAAATGCAATCCTTGCAGTATCTCTTGCGTGTGCAAGAGCTGCTGCTATTTCGTTGGGTTTGCCACTGTATCGTTATATCGGTGGCACCTATGCCCATACTTTACCGGTACCCATGATGAACATTTTAAACGGTGGAAAACATGCGGATAATAATGTGGATATTCAGGAATTTATGATAATGCCAGTTGGAGCAGATTGTTTTAGTGAAGCTCTAAGAATGGGGGTAGAGGTATTCCATACACTAAAAAAGGTCTTACATGACAAAGGTTATAGTACTTCTGTTGGGGATGAAGGTGGTTTTGCTCCAAATCTAAAATCAAATGAAGAAGCCATAGAAGTAATACTCAAATCTATCGAAAAAGCAGGCTATAAACCAGGAAAAGATATATATCTTGCCCTTGATTCTGCGTCCAGCGAGTTTTATAGTAAAGGTAAATATACAATGGCAGCTGAAGCTAATCCAGAAAAAAGCTCCGAAGAGATGATAGAATATTACACATATCTGATAGCTAAGTACCCAATCATCTCAATAGAAGATGGTTTGGCAGAGAACGATTGGGATGGATGGAAAAAACTCACAAGCAAGCTGGGCAAAAAGATACAGCTTGTAGGTGATGACATATTCGTAACGAATACAGAGATTTTAGCAGAAGGGATCAAAAAGGGTGTGGCTAACTCTATTCTTATTAAATTAAATCAGATAGGGACACTTACAGAAACTTTAGCTGCTATTGAAATGGCAAAAAGAGCTGGGTATACCTGTGTGATATCCCATAGATCTGGAGAAACAGAAGATACAACTATTGCTGATTTGGCAGTGGCAACAAACGCTGGTCAGATAAAAACCGGCTCCCTATGTAGGACAGATAGGGTATGTAAGTATAACCAGCTGCTAAGAATAGAAGATGAGCTTGGTGATCAGGCCTATTATCCTGGTATTAAAGCATTTTATAATTTAAAATGAAAAGGGAGCGAATCTCCCTTTTCTTCTTATTTGTCTAACTCAAGGTATATATCTTTGTATTGAACGTATCTTTCAGCGTAGTCCCTAATACTTTTTATATCATCATCTAAAAGACTTTTGATAACTTTACCTGGATTACCCATGATTAAGGAGTTTGGTGGAAAAGTTTTGTTTGGAGGGATGAGTGTTCCAGCTGCAATAATAGTATTTTCAGAGATAACAGAATTATCAAGAACAATAGCTCCTATCCCCACCAAGACATTATCTTTTATAGTACATCCATGTAGTGTGGCATTGTGACCTATTGTAACATAGTTGCCTATGACGGTTGGATATTTATCCTTAGTAACATGGATTACAGTTCCATCCTGCACATTTGATCTTTTTCCTATGATTACCTTTTCTACATCAGCTCTAATAGTCACGTTATACCAAATACTAACATCATCTTCTAAAATGACTTCTCCAAAAACTGTGGCGTTTTTGGCAATAAAGACACGCTTGCCTTTTACAACTTCAGTTAGGATCCTCTTCCTTACATTAATCATTCTTTTTTTCCTTTTTTAAAACAATTTTTACAGTGGTACCATAATCTTTTTTGGATGTAACAATAAGATCGCCAGACATTTTTTCCATTAGGTATTTTGAGATGGGCATACCTATCCCCACACCTTCTGATAAAGATAAAGGCTGATCCTGCATAATTAGTTTTGTAAAAGGTTCGAAAACCCTTTTCAACTCATCCTCCGTCATCCCAATACCTGTATCTGAGATTATCACGTATAGATGATTTTCATCTTCTTCAGTGTATATCGTAATTTCACCTTTTTTGGTGTATTTTGTGGCATTCTCTAAAATATGGGTTAGAACCTTATTCAGGGCTTTTTCATCAGCGTATACATGAGGATAATAATTTTTTAGTCTTATGTTGAGTATAATGGACCTACTGTCTTTTAAAAGACCTTTAGCTGTTGATGCCAAAGCTTCAAGGGTAGGAGCAACATCTATATATTTTGGTGAAGGTTCGAGGATATCTTGTTTAAGATCGCTTAAGTCGAGTATGTTATTTATGATGTTAAGTAGTTTTTTGCCAGAATTGTGAATTGTTTTTATTAGGTTTTGCTTCTCTTCCTCTGTAATAGTAAATTCAGATTCCAATAATACGTGCGAAAAGCCTATGATGGCGTTAAGGGGGGTTCTAAGCTCATGGGACATGTTCGCAATAAAACGTCCCCTGTAGTTGGATAACTCCTCTAATTTGTTTTTTGTTTTGATAAGCTCAATATTTAGGATCTTTAGTTCGTTATTGGAGGTGTTTACTTCTAAAATCTGTTCCTCTAATTTATTTCTAACCATATTGAAATTGTTCTCTATTTCTAAAAATTCTTGAGTAAGATTCTTTAGGTGACTCTTCAATCCAAAAGCAATAAGTGTATATAACATAAAGCTAATTATAGAAAAAAATATAGCAAAAAAAATTAATTGATTATATATTAAAACTATAGATGTTAGTGATAGTGTAACTGCAATTGTGATAAAGAAAAAAAACTTTTTGTTAATTAACTTTATACCTTGACTTAAATTCATAATTGAATTATATATTATAAAAATTACAATAAATCAAGGAGTAAAGATGGGTTACGGAGAAAAAATTAGAGATATAAGAAAAAGATTAGGTATGACGCTTGAAGATGTATCTATCAAGACTGGCTTTACAAAAAGCTTTATTAGTCAAATAGAAAATGGTAAAAATTCACCATCTATAGCATCTTTAAAGAAGATCTGTTTTGCTCTGGGTATATCTATAAGTGAGCTTTTTGAGGATGAAAGAAATATTGTTTTTAAGTTTGAGAAAGAGGATTATAAAGTGTTGAAAAACAAGAGTATGGATATATACTTTCTGGCTTCTAAATATGCAAACAGAAAGATTGAACCTCTTATTTTGGAATTGGAGCCACATTCTGAGACAGGTACTGAGTTTTATCACCATACTGGTGAGGAATTTGGTTATGTTTTAGAAGGTACTGTGAATGTGGTAATTGGTACTGAAGAGTATAATCTCAAGGCTGGTGAATCTATATATTTCAGTTCCAATTTACCCCATAAGATCAGAAATAAAACAGATAAGAAAGCAAGAGCCTTTTGGGTAGGTACACCACCAAGTTTTTAGTATTGAAATTTTTTAAAATATAGTTTATATTAAAACAGTTGCTTGGATCCCTGCTGGGACTGAGACGGCTAACAGGATAGAATAAGGTGAGTACTATGGGCCTTTCGGTTAGCCGGAAGGCCTTTTTGTTTAGCTGGATAGGAGAAAATATGAGCAAATATGCTGAAATAAAAAAGCTTACTGTGAACCACTTAAAAGGTATGAAAAATGTAGATAAAATTGTATGCCTTACTGCCTACGATTATACTTCTGCTAAAATTCTGGACGAAGCTGGGGTTGATCTTATTCTTGTGGGTGATTCACTTGGTATGGTGGTAGCAGGGTATGAAAATACTCTACCAGTTACGCTTGATCAGCTTATACTTCATTGTAAATATGTTAAGAATGGTTCAAAAAGAGCTTTTCTTGTTGCAGATATGCCCTTTGGTTCCTATCAAGTTTCAGAAGAAGAAGCTTTGAAGAATTGTATAAGAGTGATAAAGGAGACAGGTTTTGATGCAGTAAAGATTGAAGGTGGGGTCGATATAGCTTCAATAATTAGAAAACTCAACAAGACAGGTATCAATGTAATGGGCCATATAGGATTGATGCCCCAACTGGTTAATACAATGGGAGGGTACAAAATTCAGGGTAGATACAATGAAGATCGGTTGTTGGAGGATGCTTTGGCACTGGAAGAAGCAGGTGTTTTTGCTATAGTCTTAGAAGGGATAATCGAAAAAGTATCTCAAAAGATCACAGAACGTGTCAAAGTGCCAACGATAGGTATAGGTTCTGGGAGATATTGTGATGGACAGATATTGGTATTCCATGATATATTTGGGTTGTATGATGATAAAACACCTAAGTTTGTTAAAAAGTATTTAAACGGTAGAGATCTCTTTTTTGAAGCTACAAAAAAATATATTAAAGAAACAAAAGAAAATATTTTTCCAGCTATAGAAAATGTTTTTCTGGAGTAGGTTTTTATGGATATTATTAGAGAGATAGTGGATATAAAAAACTGTATTTCAACCTTGAAAAAAACAGGCAAAAGTATAGGTTTTGTTCCAACAATGGGTTACCTTCATGAAGGGCATATAAGTCTCGTTCGTGCTTCAAAAAAGGAAAATAATATAACTGTGGTAAGTATTTTTGTAAATCCTACTCAGTTCGGTCCTAATGAAGATCTTGAAAGATATCCGAGGGATTTTGAAAGGGATGAATATTTGTTGAGAAAGGAAGGTGTGGATATAGTTTTTTATCCATCTGTAGAAGAGATATACCCTAAAGGTTATAGTACCTATATAGATGTTGAAAGAATAACTGGGCATCTTTGTGGACCCAAAAGACCTGGACATTTCAGGGGTGTAGCAACCGTAGTATGTAAACTTTTTAATATTGTAAAACCAGATAGGGCATATTTTGGTCTTAAAGATTATCAGCAGGTTTTGGTTATTAAAAGAATGGTTGCAGATCTTAATATGGATGTACAGATCATTGCTATGCCCATCATACGTGAGGTAGATGGTCTTGCTATGAGTTCAAGAAATGTTTATTTGAGTGGTGAAGAGAGAGAGTCTGCGTTATCATTATTTAGGTCTTTTACAATCGTAGATAAGGCGATAACAGAGGGTATTAGAGATTCTAAGATCATTAAAAAAATGGTTTCCGATTTCATCCTCTCACACCCTTTCACTAAGATCGATTATGTTGAAATTGTAGATCCAAACACATTGGAGCATATAGATATAATTGATAGAGATTTTTTAGTCGCTTTAGCAGTTTTTGTTAATAAAACAAGATTAATAGATAATAAAATATTTGAGGTGAAGCATGTTTAGATCCATGTTCAAAGCTAAAATCCATAGAGCTACTGTTACAGATGCAGATTTAAATTATGAAGGAAGTATAACTATTGACGAAGACCTTCTGGATGCCTCTGGGATACTACCTTTTGAAAAAGTAGATATATACAATATTACCAATGGGGCAAGGTTTTCTACTTATACCATTGTGGGTAAAAGAGGTTCAGGGGAGATATGTTTGAATGGTGCAGCAGCCAGGCTGGTGCAAAAAGGTGACTTAGTGATAATTGTCTCTTATGGACTCTATAGTGAAGAGGAGTTAAGAAACCATAAGCCTGTTGTTGTGCATGTAGATAGTAATAATAAAATTATAAAAGTAACAGAATAAATTATAGAGATTTGTGTTTTGGCATATCTATTCTTGATTGGAGCTGCACTATTTTGGTCAGGGAACTTTGTTTTAAGTAGAGGCATAAATAATATTATACCGCCTGTAAGTCTTGGTTTTTGGAGATGGGTTTTAGCTGGTGTGATTCTTTTACCTTTTTCCTATAAATATTTGATCAGGGATTGTGAAATAATAAAAAGTAACTTTAGATATTTAAATCTCTTGGCGTTTTTGGGAGTGACATGTTTTAATCCTCTTATATATGTTGCAGTTCATTATACCACAGCGATAAACGCAGTATTAGTAAATTCCTTTGTACCTATATTAATCCTCGTTATTTCCCTTTTCATGTACAAGGAAGCGCCGCATTTAAATCAGATCTTTGGGATTATTTTTTCGATGGTAGGTATTACTGTTATAATGTTAAAGGGTGATTTAAACAGTATCTATAGTTTTAAGTTTAACATTGGTGATATTTTGGTTTTTTTAGCTGCCTTTACGTGGGCTTTGTATACTGTTTTGTTAAAAAAGCTACCTAAGGATATTCATCCCATTGCTTTTCTTCAAATAATCATTTTCTTAGGGCTTTTATATATGTTTCCTTTTTATATTTTGGAGTATATTACTAAAGGGGGGTTTGTACTTGAGGTAAAAACTGCACTGAGTATCCTTTATGTTGCACTTTTTGCTTCAGTTTTCGCTTTTATAATGTGGAATCGAGCTGTAAAAGAGATTGGAGCGAATAGAGCAGGACCCTTTGTTCATCTTATGCCAGTTTTTGGAACTATTCTTGCAATTGTTTTTTTAGGGGAAAAACTCTATATTTACCACATTGTTGGAATTTTTTTGGTGTTTGTTGGTATATTTTTAGCTAATAAAGTTCCTGGTAAATAATAACTTTTTGCATCTTTTTACCTTTAAGAGATTTTTCCACATATATCTCCTCTAATGTCCAAGGATTTTTTTCAGTCCAATACATTACAGCAGAATAGGTGGATGGTAAAGGGGTAAATATCTGTGTCTGGTCTGGGGATATACAGTTCTTTTTAAGTAGATCTTTTAATTTTTTCATCTTTTCTAAGTTACATCCTGGATGAGCTGCTATGAAATAGTAGGTGAGGTAGTAATTTAATTTGTTTTTTTTACATGTATTATAAAATATGTTTACAAAATTTTTAAAGGGTGGTTTAGATGGTTTGCCCATCAAATCTAAAACATATTCGTCTATATGTTCTGGAGCTATTTTCATTTGTCCAGATGTATGATATTTGATGATCTCTTCAAGGTAGCGTAAGCCATATTTTTTGTCTTTTAGCACGAGATCATATCTTATGCCGGATGCGACAAAAAGTTTCTTTACACCAGGGATTTTTCTCAAATCTTCAAAAAGTTTTAGTAGTAAGTTGTGTTTTATGTTTATACTTTTACATACCTCAGGGAAGATACATCTCTTATTAATACATTTACCTTTGGTCATCTTTTTGTAACATTCCATATTATACATATTTGCAGTAGGACCTCCAACATCTCTAATTATGCCATCGAAATGTTTTAGTTTTGTAATGTTACTAATCTCTCTGATTATGGAGTCTCTGCTTCTGCTTATTACTCTTGTACCCTGATGTACAGTTATTGCACAAAAGTTACATTCTCCATAACATCCTCGATTGATGGTAACTGAAAACTTAACTGTATCGAGAGCTTTTACTTTACCGAGTTTTCTTATCTCTGGATGAATATTGTGTTCAAACTCCATTTCATAAAGTTCATCGAGTTCTTTTTGGGTCAATAATCTTTGTGGTGGGTTGTGAATGAGGTATCTATCACCATGTTTCTGGTAAAGTCCTTTTGCTGTAAGAGGATCGTTGTTTTGATAAAATGTGTGAAACATCTCTATAAATTTAGTTTTGTCATTTGCTACCTCTTCATATGCTGGAAGTGGGATGTAGTCAAAAATAGGTTCTTTATTTATGTAACATATCCCTTTTGTATCTAAGAATGTTTTACCTTCAGATATTTTTTTAGCTATTTCCAATAGAGTTAACTCTGCCATGCCATAAATGAGTATATCTGCTTTTGCATCAAAAAGGATCGATCTTCTTATTTTATTATCCCAGTAATCGTAATGAGCAATCCGTCTTAGACTTGCTTCAATACCACCAATTATAATTGGTTTTTTTAGTTTATCGTATTTTTTTATCAAGTTTGTGTATACGATGGTTGCTCTGTCTGGTCTCTTGTTGTTAACCCCTCCGGGGGTAAAATCATCAGATCGTCTTTTCTTTAATAAAGGGGTATAGTTGGCTACCATGGAATCAACACAGCCTGCAGTAACTCCCCAAAATAGCTTAGGTGTACCTAACGAGATTATATCTTTTTCAGAGTTGATATCTGGTTGGGAAATTATTCCAACTTTAAAGCCATTTTGCAATAACCACTTACCAAGTAAAGCAACACCACAGTAAGGGGAATCTATGTAGGTATCTCCACTAACAAATATGATATCAAGCTCATTCCATCCGAGTTTTTTCATATCTGATCTATTTATTGGAAGAAACATGATAATAGTGTATAATATAAGTATGCAGATAGTCAAAGAAAATTTTACAATACCCAATTGTCTTACAATAAGTAGGATAGTGTTGATACCATTTTTTGGTTACTTTATTTTTGAAGGTGAAGTAAAAAAAGCTTCTCTTCTTTTTGTGGCGATGGCTATCTCTGACTTTTTAGATGGTTTTATAGCAAGAAAATTTAATCAGATATCTCGTTTAGGAAAGTTTTTGGATCCACTTGCAGACAAGATGGTCATTCTTACGAGTATATTTGTTGCTGGCTTTTTTTCTGTAAATTATTCCATACCTTTTTATTTTGCAACAATCATATTTATAAAAGAGTTATATATATTGGTAGGTATAGTGGTTATTTATATGTTCAGGGGTAGGTTCAATATGAAAACACTTTTTATAGGAAAAATTACTATGTTTTTCGAGTATCTTACTGTTGTATTGTTCTTTATTGCTTTCTACTGGTCTTCTGTGCATTCGATTTTAATTGTATTTTATTTTATTACTGGTTTACTGGCTATCTTGTCTATGGTTTTGTACACGATTAGAAATTAAAATAATCTTGTTGCTATTTTCAGGAAAAAGTATATACTAATAAAGTTTGACGATTTTAAAAGTTGTCGCAATAAAGGAGAAAAGAAATAATGAACGAATTAACAAAATTTAAAGAATTAGGTTTGTCTGAAAACACCCTCAAAGCTCTCTCAAAGAAAGGTTTCGAAGAACCAACACCAATTCAGGAATTGGTTATACCCAAGCTTTTAAAAGGGGATAGAGATATAGTTGGACAAGCCCAAACAGGTACAGGCAAGACTGCAGCGTTTGGTCTTCCACTTATTGAATTACTCGATGATAAATCTCATTTTGTAGAGGCAATAGTTCTTACACCAACAAGGGAATTAGCTTTACAAGTGGCAGAGGAGATGAACTCCCTGAAAGGGAAAAAGAAGTTAAACATTGTCCCGATTTATGGTGGACAATCTATGGAGCTACAGCTAAGAAGATTGGAAAACAATGCCCATATTGTAGTGGGAACACCGGGTAGAGTGATAGATCATATAAATAGGAAGACCTTGAGACTTAATAAATTAAAATTTATGGTCCTTGATGAAGCTGATGAGATGTTAAACATGGGTTTTATTGATGATATTGAAGAGATCATAAAACATACAAACGAAGACAAAAGAATGTTACTCTTTTCTGCAACTATGCCTAAAGAGATACTAAATATAGCTAAAAAGTATATGAAAGATTATGAAGTCTTGGCTGTAAAAACAAAGCAACTGACCACTGAGCTAACAGAACAAATATATTTTCAGGTCAGAGAAGAGGATAAATTTGAGGCATTGTGCAGAATAAGGGATATGGAAAAAGAGTTTTATGGCCTCATTTTTTGTAGGACTAAAGTGGATGTGGACAATGTCTGTAATAGACTTATAGATAGAGGTTACAATGCAGAAGCTCTTCATGGTGATATATCCCAGTATCAAAGGGAGAGAATATTAAAGCGTTTTAAGGCAAAACAGATCAATATGCTTGTTGCAACAGATGTGGCTGCTAGAGGTATAGATATCAGTGACTTAACACACGTTATAAATTATTCTTTACCCCAGGATCCTGAATCATATGTTCACAGAATTGGTAGGACTGGTAGAGCCGGAAAAGAAGGTACAGCGATAACCTTTGTCACTCCTGAAGAGTATAGAAGACTTCTTTATATTATGAAAATAGCTAAAGCTGAAATAAAAAAGAAAAAAGTCCCTACCGTCCAAGAGGTGATTCAGGCTAAAAAAGAGAGGATTAAGGATGAAATAGGGGAGATCCTCTCCGATGATATCTCAAAAGATTATTTCGCACTAGCGGAGAAATTGATAGAGGAGTATGATCCGAAAGAGCTTGTTGCTTCCCTTTTAAAAATGAACTATAAAGACGACTTTGAAGAGGAAAGTTATTCTGAGATATCAGAAGTATATGATGTTGATAAAAAAGGTAAGGCTAGACTTTTTATTGCAATGGGTAAAATGGATAATATGACACCTAAAAAGATAGTGGATTTCATCGTTGATAAAACAGGAGTAAAAGCTACTGATATAAAAGAGGTAAAGGTTTTTGATAAGTTTTCGTTTATCAGTGTACCTTATGAAGATGCTACGTATATTGTAAACATCTTTAAAAAGCAGAATAGAGGAAAAAGACCATTGGTGGAGATTGCAAAAGAGGGTAAAAAATAAAGAATTTATGAAAGGCGCGTTGCTTTTTATATTTTTGATAATTCCATTTTTTGGTCAATCAATAATTATAAACCATATCAATACAAACGAGAAGATTGTAGCCTTTACCTTCGATGCCTGTGAAACTAAAACACCAGCAACATTTGACAAAGGGATTTTAAACTTTATTTTGAGTAAAAAGTTACCTGTTACTATTTTTGTAAACGGAAAATTTGCAATTAGAAATAGGGATTCTATAAAGGAGCTTTCCTCTCATCCTTTCATATCAATACAGAATCATTCTTTTCATCACTATCTCCATATGGAAAAAATGAAAGAAAAGGATATAAAGGATGATTTGAGGATGGCGTCAGAGATAATTTTTAATCTTACAGGAAAAAAAGATAGGTTTTTTCGCTTTCCAGGTGGCAATTATGATAATAATTCACTTACTGTTGTTGAAAAGGAAGGATATAAGGTTGTTCATTGGAGCTTTGAATCAGGCGATCCTGATAAAAACATGACCAAAGAGAAACTTATCAGCCGAGTAAAAGGTAAAGTAAAACCAGGTTCTATTTTAATTTTTCATATAAATGGTAGGGGTTTGCATACAGCTAAGGCTCTTCCAGAAATAATAAACTTTTTGGATGAAAAAGGCTACAGGTTTGTTTTGTTAGAGGATATTTTATAGGAAAAAATCGATTGAAGTTTTTTGAAATAGAATTTATAATGAATTATAAATAACAAAAAAAGGAGGATAAGCCAATGCAGCTGTTCAAATTGACCGAAGATCAACTAAGAAACAGTGCAACCACTTTGATTATCCAGAGAGCAGAAAACTATATAGGTAAATTTTCCAATTGTAAGATAGAAGGACCCATTTTGAAAGGTTCTATAAAAGGTAATCATGGCATATACAATGTAGAGCTTAGAATAGATACAGATCCTATATTATATAAATGTGATTGTGATACTTCTAAGACATCTTTTTGCAAACACGCGGCTGCACTTGGCCTTACATACATATACACCCCTTGGGTTTTTGAATTAGATCATATACCTGATAGAAGTAAAATTTCCTCTTTTGAAGAACTTCAATATTATGTAAAAACCGTTAAGCTTAAAGATCTTTTGGATGAAATCAGAACATGCTGTATCACCGTTGCACAACTCTCAGAACTTTTAGGTATCTCTGCACAACAGCTACTTGCCATAATAAAAGATGATCAGAACAACAAACATCATATTTTGACAGATCCGATAAAGTTATCATGCATGTACATTCTGGAGAAAAGGCTACAGTTCAAATAAAAAAGCGGGGATAACAACCCGCTTTTTTATTGTATTTTAGTTATGATATTAAGTATAAAAATGTCTGGAGGAATGAAGTGCCAAAAAGAACAGATATAAAAAAGATTATGATCATTGGTTCAGGCCCTATAATAATAGGTCAAGCTTGCGAATTTGATTATTCAGGGACTCAGGCTTTAAAAGCGCTGAAAGAAGAAGGTTATGAGGTTATTCTTATAAACTCTAATCCTGCTACAATTATGACTGATCCTGAGTTTGCTGATGCCACATATATAGAGCCTCTTACTGTGGAAGCAGCTGAAAAGATAATAGAAAGGGAGAAACCTGATGCAATCCTTCCTACAGTTGGTGGGCAAACAGCGTTAAATTTAGCTTTATCATTACATAAAGCAGGTATTTTAGATAAACACAAGGTAGAACTGATTGGTGCTAAAGTTGATGCGATCAAAAAGGCTGAAGATAGAGAGCTTTTCAAAGCAGCTATGTTAAAAATAGGACTTGAGATGCCCAAAAGCTCTTATGTAAAATCTTTTGATGAAGGGATGGAAGCAATAAACAGGATAGGATTCCCGGCTATTATTAGACCATCTTTCACATTAGGTGGTACCGGTGGAAATGTAGCGTATAATATGGAAGAGTACAGGCGTTATCTTGAATGGGGCTTGGAAGCTTCACCAGTTGGTGAGGTTTTGGTGGAGGAGTCTATTTTGGGATGGAAAGAGTTTGAGTTGGAAGTGATGAGGGATCTTAAAGATAATGTTGTGATAATCTGTTCTATAGAAAACTTTGATCCTATGGGTGTTCATACAGGAGACAGCATTACTGTAGCACCAGCCCAAACATTAACAGATAAAGAATATCAAATCATGCGTGATGCTGCTATAAAGATTATGAGGGAGATAGGTGTAGATACTGGTGGTTCAAATGTTCAGTTTGCGGTGGATCCCAAAACCGGTAGACAGGTGGTTATCGAGATGAATCCGAGGGTTTCCAGAAGCTCTGCTTTAGCATCTAAGGCTACTGGATTTCCTATTGCCAAGATAGCTGCAAAGCTTGCCATTGGATATACATTGGATGAGATTGCAAACGATATCACAAAAAAGACACCAGCATCCTTTGAACCTACCATAGACTATTGTGTAGTAAAATTCCCGAGGTTTACTTTCGAAAAGTTTCCTGGTACAGATGATACACTTACCACACAGATGAAGTCTGTGGGAGAAGTAATGGCGATAGGAAGAACTTTTAAAGAGGCTTTACAAAAGGCTATAAACTCTCTCGAAATAGGAAAGACAGGTTTTGATGAAATTTTTGATTCTAAGGATTTTACTAAACCAGAAGTTATAGATGAGATTATATCTTACCTGAAAAGGCCCACTGATAAAAGAATGTGGTATATAGGTGAGGCTATAAGAGCTGGGTTGTCAATAGATGAGATATACAACTACTCCCATATAGATAAGTGGTTTCTTCATAACATCAAACAGATTATCGATACAGAATCTGAGATCAAAAATAAAAGAATAGATGATTTAACTGCTGAGGATATGTTAAAATACAAGGAGTTAGGTTTTTCGGATAGAAGACTTGCAAAACTTTTAAACACAGATGAGGATACAGTAGCCAAAAGACGCAAAGGAATGGGTGTAGTACCTGTATACAAAAGGGTTGATACCTGTGCTGCAGAGTTTGAATCTTATACACCTTATTTATATTCTACTTACGAAAAAGAATGTGAAGCAGATACAACAAATAGAAAAAAGGTTGTTATATTAGGCGGTGGCCCAAATAGGATAGGGCAGGGGATTGAGTTTGACTATTGTTGTGTTCATGCTTGTTACGCTCTATCTGAGATAGGTTATGAAACTATCATGATCAACTGTAATCCCGAGACTGTCTCTACAGATTACGATACATCTGATAGACTGTATTTTGAACCACTCACCAAAGAACATGTGTTAAACATTATAGATAAGGAAAAACCTGAAGGGATTATTGTCCAGTTTGGGGGGCAAACACCTTTAAAATTATCCGTACCACTTGAAAAAGCTGGAGTGAGGATACTTGGTACATCTTCAGACAGTATAGATATTGCAGAAGATAGGGAGAGATTCAAACTTTTAGTAGAAAAATTAGGCATTTTACAACCGGATAATGGTATAGCTAGAAATCCTTCTGAAGCTTTTAAAATTGCAGAGGAGATAGGTTATCCTGTGGTTGTTAGACCATCGTATGTTTTAGGCGGCAGGGCTATGGAGATAGTTTATGATAAAGAAGCTTTAGAAAATTATATGAGATTTGCTGTAGAAGCCAGTGAGAAACACCCGGTATTGATCGATAAATTTTTAGACAATGCCATCGAATTGGATGTTGATGTTATATCCGATGGAGAAGCAGTTGTTGTTGCAGGCATTATGCAACATATTGAAGAGGCTGGGATACATTCGGGTGATTCTGCATGTTCTATTCCACCACGAACAATATCGGCGGAAATAAAATATAAAATAATCGATATATCAAAAAGATTGGCTTATGAACTTAAAGTAACAGGTCTGATGAATATTCAGTTTGCTATAAAAAATAATGATATTTATATATTAGAGGTAAATCCTAGAGCATCCAGGACAGTGCCTTTTGTGAGTAAATCTATAGGTGTACCGTTGGCAAAGTTGGCAGCAAAAGTAATGTTGGGTAAGAAATTAACCGAACTTGGATTTACAAACGAGATAGATATCCCCTTTTATACTGTGAAAGAGTCTGTTTTCCCATTTGTTAAATTCCCTAATACAGATCCTATTTTAGGGCCGGAGATGAAATCTACAGGTGAAGTTATGGGCATTGATGTAAGTTTTGGTAAGGCTTATTATAAAGCTCAGATGGCAGCAGGTAATAAACTTCCGAAGTCAGGGAAGATTTTTATCAGTGTAAAAGATTCCGTTAAAGAGGATATTGTACCTATAGCTAAAGAGTTTGATAAATTAGGCTTTAAAATAATAGCTACTGCCGGAACATATAGTCTACTCAAGGAAAATGGTATAAATGTGGAGTTTGTTAAAAAGGTACAGGAGGGAAGACCAAACATTGTTGATCTTATAAAAAATAGAGAGATAAGCTTTGTGATAAACATTCCCCATGGGAAGAAATCAAGGCTCGATTCTACATCTATTAGAAGGGCTATATTGAGTTATAGTGTTCCTTATGTAACCACTATAGAGGCTGCTGAAGCATCTTTGCTGGGTATCAAGGAATATCTAAACGAAGGTTTAAAAGTAATGTCTATTCAGGAATATTATAAAACTATTAAAGGCTAACATATGATTGGGAAAATTATAGAAAATAGAAAGCTTAATGAAAAATATTACTATATGGTTATAGAAAATGAAGATTTTGCTAAAGAAGCAAAAGTAGGTCAGTTTTTGATGGTACAATCAAAGGAGTATGACTATATAAACGATCCTATTCTAAGAAGACCTTTTGGTGTTTGTGATGTGGATGAAGCAAGAGGGGTTTTTAGTATTCTATATATGATTGTGGGAAAGGGTACTATGCTGATGACTACTTTTAGGAGTGGTTCTAAGATACATTTTTCTACTCCTTTAGGCAATTCATTTACTATAAAAAAGCATGAAAAGGTTGCATTGGTTGGTGGTGGTATCGGTATAGCTCCTTTGTACTTTTTAGCTAAGACACTGAAAAAAAATTGTTGTGAAGTTGATCTATACTATGGTGGACAATCATTTAGCGATATAGTTTTTCTGGAAGAGTTTGAAAAGATCACTGATAACATTTTTATCACAACCAACGATGGAACTCTCGGTGTAAAAGGGCTGGTTACTGAACCTTTCGAGCAATATATTGATAAGTATAACATGGTGTATGCATGTGGCCCAAAAAAGATGTTAGAAGCTACAGCAAATATCTCAATAAAAAATAATAAAACTATTGAAGTCTCTCTTGATGAAAGGATGGCTTGTGGCCTTGGCGCATGTTTGGGTTGTATGGTGTATCTAAAGGATGAAATGGGTAACGAGATACAAAAGAGATGTTGTGTGGAGGGTCCGGTGTTTGATGGTGCAAAAGTAGTTTGGGAATCTGTTTGTAGGTGATCTATGGACAGGCTAAGTGTAAGTATTTGTGGAATAAAGTTTAAGAATCCAATCATTACCGCAAGTGGTACTTTTGGATATGGATTAGAATATGCAAAATATATAGACCTAAATAGGTTAGGGGGGATAGCAGTAAAAGGTATTTCCCTGAAAGAGGTAAAAGGTAATCCGATGCCAAGGATTATAGAGACATCTGCTGGTATGCTAAATGCTATTGGTCTACAAAATGTCGGTGTTGAAAAGTTTTTGAAAGAAAAATTGCCACTACTAAGAAGGTATGATACAAGAATAATTGTAAACTTTTGGGGCAAAACGCTGGAGGAGTATGTAGAATTGGCGAATATCCTTGACAATGAGGATGTGGATTTACTTGAAATGAATATATCATGTCCAAATATTAAGGAAGGTGGTATAGCTTTTGGTACAGATCCCAAGATGACTTATGATGTGGTGTATAATTGCAAAAAGGTCATGAAAAATAAACCTTTGCTGGTAAAATTATCACCAAATGTGACCAACATCAAAATATTCGGTAAGATTGCTGAAGATGCTGGGGCTGATGGTATATCGGCGATCAATACCTTACTTGGTATGGCAATCAATATCAATACACGAAAACCATTTTTATCCAATATTACAGGTGGTCTTAGTGGACCAGCAATAAAGCCTGTGGCTGTAAGAATGGTATACGAGCTCTATCATACTATAAAAATACCAATAGTTGGTATCGGTGGTATTATGAATTATAAAGATGTTGTTGAATTTTATTTGGCTGGAGCAACAGCTGTTCAAGTAGGTACTGCAAATTTTGTTGATCCTGAAATTCCAATTAAGATTATAGATGACCTTGAAAACTATCTTGTTGATCAAAATATAGAAAGTATAAAAGATCTCACTGGTAAGGTGATAAAAAGTTAATGTGTCAAATTTTAAAACAAAAAAACTATTTATAGTAAATCTATCGCATACCTAAATTTTTACAGACAGGAGCTATCAATTATATCACCAATAACGTCCGATAAGATATATTATGTTAAGTTGCTGGGGCCAAGAAATAGTGTCGGTAAATGAGATTGGGAAAATAAGGGCTAACTAGAGAATGTTTTAGATTATTGCAAGTCTATTTCTACCTTCTTTTTTGGAGATATAAAGAGCATGATCGGCTGCATTTAAGTTGTGATCAATGCTTATGGGTTTTAATTTCGTGGCACCAATTGATATTGTATAACTGATAAATCGATTATCGTTTATTTCGACAATAGATCTTTCGATATTTTTTCTAAAGTTTTCAAATATTTTTCTTGCATCATTTTCATTGACATTTATTAGGATAATGGCAAACTCTTCACCACCTATTCTACCGACAATATCACTTTTCCTGAGTTCTGTTGTTAGTTTGCCAGCCAAGTGTTTGAGTATTATGTCTCCATTTATGTGACCATAAGTGTCGTTTATAGCTTTAAAATGATCTATGTCAATTATACCTAAAAAACAGTCTGTTTCATACCTATTGATCTGATCAATAATTTTTTGGCCAATCTCATAGAAAAATCTTCTATTATATAGACCTGTGAGATAATCCTTTTCCGCAATATCCTTCATTTTTGCGTACATCTCTTGTAATTCTTTGTTTTTACTTTCAAGCTCTTTTGATTGTAAATAAAGATTAGCATGGGCTTCTGCAAGTTCGTTTTGAATCTTTTTGGCTTCAGTGATATCTATTCCAATTGTATATTTTACCAATCTACCATCTGGCCAATACATCATACATTCATCAAGTCTATACCATTTATCTTTTAGTTCACTGAAGCATTCGTGACTAATTCTTTCGTTTATCTTTTTATTTTCTATTAGATATTTTATCTTACAATGTGGACATACATTCTGAAAACCAAAAATCTTTTCGTAACACTTGACATTGTTATTATAAGAAAACTCTTCCCAGAATAATTGGTTACCATATATAACTTGATACTCATTGACATCAATAACATAGACTACAAAGGGTATCATATCAAACAGTCTTTCAAATATACTGTTTTCAACTATAGTACTCATTTAAAGCTCCTTTTTATTGGCAAAAATAAATCTACAGTAGTTCCAATATCCAATTGGGAGCTGATCTCTATAAAGCCATCATGTTGGCTAATTATGCCAAAAGATTCTGAAAGTCCAAGTCCAAAAGCATTTCTATAATCTTTAGTTGTAAAAAAAGGATCTTGAACTTTATCAACATATTCATCTTTTATACCAAAGCCATGATCTGTAATAGATATTTTTATAAAATCAGAGTCTTTTACCTTTACATGTTTACATGTGATCTCAATATCACCACCGTTTGGCATCGATTCCATAGAATTTTTTACTATATTATCTAAACATGAACTAAATAGTTCCAAATCCAATGATAATTTTATATTTAAGACAGAATCGATGTTAAGATGAAAGTTGTATATTTTGTCTGATGTGGCCTGTTTTGTTTTTACATAATTAGTAAGAAAGCGGGAGATGTCAATGTCATGTAGGTTCAATATAGCTTTTTGGCTAAACTTAATGATTCCCTGAATAATCTTTGTGGCTTTTGATACGGAATCTTTTATTATTTCCATTTCTTTTTTAAGTTCTGGATAGATCTGATTTTTACTTAACTTATCTGAAATTATTAATAGTGGAGTATTAATATTGTTTAAGTGATGAGCCAAACCGCTTGAAAGGTTAACCAAAGATCGTAGCTTTTCCAAAGCTATATCTTTCTTTTTTGATTCTTCAAGTTGAAATAAAAGATTTTTTAATTCTTTATTATTTTCTTCTATCTTTTTACTTTTCAATAAAAGTTCTGCATGTGATTCAGAGAGCTTATTTTGTGTAAATTTTAACTCCGTGATATCCACGCATATACTATATTTTACAAGTTTACCATTGGGCCAGAAAATAGATTTTTCTTCTATTCTATACCATTTATCTTCAAGTTCATTAAAATTATCAAAAATAACCGTATTCCCTTTAGGTTTTCTATTCTCAATCAATTCGGTGATTTTACAAAATATACATGGAGAATCATTGCCATAAATGATATTGTAACATTTTTTTCCTTCATAGTTTTCAAATCTTTTTTTGAAATAGTCGTTCATGTAGATGATATCCAGCGTATCAACATCAGTGACATAAACCCCAAAGGGTAGCATATCAAAAAGTGTTTCAAATATCCTCATCTCATTCATATACTTTATTTGAAGTATTTGATAGAATTTTACTTATTGATTTAGCAATTTTTTCCTCATCAAAAGGTTTTAAAACATATCCAGATGCTCCGGCTTCAATAGCTTTTACGATCATCTGTTCTTGACCATGAGATGTTATCATCAAAATAGGCACCGTAGGTGATTTTTCCCTAATCTTTATAGTTGCTTCTATGCCGTCTATATCAGGCATTGTAATATCCATGCTTACAAAATCTATCTCCTCAGGATTAAATTTTTCTATTGCTTCTTTTCCTGTCCTTGCAGTTGCTACTACTGTGTGACCCAATGATTCAAATATTTGAGTCAGTTTTTTGATGATAATCAGGGAATCATCTGCAATCAATACCCTTAAATTACTCATTTATTCCTCCGTTTTGTTTATCTTGGATTATTAGATATATGTTTATGTTACCATCTGTTGTGGAGATCATAGAATGATAATACTTTGAATCTTTCTTGTTTAGAATACTTTTGGCTTCATTGACTATCAATGGAGGCGAAAAAGATAGAAGTGAATCGTTAATTTCTAAAGATTTTGTAGAGTTCCCCAAAACTATATTCATGACTTCACATGCAGATTCTGCATAAAGCTCATCTTTTTCATCATCTTTCACATCTAACTCTTTGGTAAATTGATAAAATATCTTATCAAGAATTGCTTTCTCGTAACTAAAAACAACTATTGCTGTTATATGACCTTTGATAGACATTATAGATGTTAGATAGTTTAAATTAATTTTTGGAACATCTTTTAGATATATTTTTTTGCTTATAGGATTTAATGAAAGATCTTTTTCAATGAAATCAATACATTTTTCCGTTATAATATCAATGATTTTCTTATACTCCATATTTTACTCCTCATAAGGTATTTTAACCAAAACCTCTGTACCTAAATCTTTTTCAGATATAACTTCTATTTTTCCACCTATCTTTTCAATTTCAAACTTAACTGCTGATAAACCAACTCCCCTACCCTTATAAATATCAGCTTCTTTAATTGAAGTATAACCTTCTAAAAATATTTTTTCAAGTTCTTCTTGGTCTATTCCTTTGCCATCATCTGTTATCTTAATAATCAAATAATTCTCTGATTTTGAAATTCTTACAGTCACATTACCTACCTCACTCTTGCCTTTCGCTTCTCTAACTTGAGGTGTTTCTATCCCATGTATGACTGCATTGGTGAAAATGTGATATAAAGAGCTAAGGCATTTGAAGTAATCAGGTATATATATTTGTATATTATCCTTACATTCTATATCAAAACGCACTAATTTCCCTTCCCTTTCAGATACCCTTTCCACTAATTTTCTGAAATTATCAAAATAGGACAGTAAATTTATTTTAAGAAAGTTTTTAATCTCTTTGTGTAAGGGGTTATGCTCTATTTTTAACCTATTAGCTAAAATAGTAAGTCTCTCTTCAGATATTCGAACAAAATTCTCATCAACAAAATCTTTTTCTAAATATTTTCGTAGAATATCCATGTCTTTTTTTAGTGAAGCAAAAAGTGAATCCACAAACTTTTCTCTATTGCTTAATGCATATTCTAAGTTTTCTTCAAAAATATGGATTAGCTCTGGTAGATTTATAAAACCTTTTTGCAAAAAATTGCCTTTAAAAGTGTGCAACTCTTTTTTAATGATGTTTAAAGGATACAGATGGATGTTTAAAATGAAATCTTTAAATTCTTTTATCAATTCTTTTGTTACATATTCATCTTTTACATATTCTACAACAAATTTTAACATTTTTCTTTCATTTTCAAGCTGTTTTTCTAACATCTTTTCATCTGTTATATCCTTCATTATTAAGATAATGTTTTTGTCCTTTGAAAGTTTATAGGTTAACTGATAGGTTTTATCTAAGATATCTACCTGTGGAGGCAAAAGTTCCAACATTGTTTCTTTTAAGAAGGTATTTTCTTGTTGAAATACTGATTTTAAGAGATTTCTAATGTTTTGTTGTTTTGTTTTATCTTCAGGAAACAGAAGTTCTACTATATCAACACCGGCTATATCTTTCCCAAATATCTCTTTACATACGGATGAGTATTCTTTATCTATTTTATAATCACTACCGAATTTCAAAAACCCCTCTCCTGAACTATCAAGAAGTGTAGATATTTTATCTTTACTTATTGCTAATTCTTTTGTTCTGTCAGCTACTTTGATCTCAAGGTCCTCCACATGCTCTTTAATTTTCGCTGACATTAAATTAAAAATATTTGTCAACTCACCAATTTCATCATTTTGATTGTATTCTATTTTTGTATCGTAATTACCCTCTTTTATTCTATTAGCTGAAACAGCAATGGTTTTAATGGGGTTTATAAGCATCCTCTGAACAATATAACCAAAAGCCACAATCAATATAACCATTAATAAAAAGACAGAAATGATTGGTAATAATAACTGTTGTATATTCAATATCTTATCTATGTTTATTGCTGTTAGAATTACCCATTTCAACTCAGGGATATGACTTATTGCCACCATATATTCGTTACCTAAAAGATTGACCTTAAATATATCCACAAGGTTGTTTGATTGTAATAGGTTTGAAATTCTGTTTTTGAGGATTTCTTTGCCTTTTTCGTTAGATATGTCAAATATTGTTGTTTGCTTTTTACTTTTATCAACTATTCTCAGATTCATGAGGGACTTATCCTTCGAAGCAAAAATGGTTCCATCCTCCTGTAATATAAATTGAATAGTACCCTCTTCAGTTTTTTCTATAAATTCATTTACAAAATCAGTTATTTCTATTCCTGTACCGATAACCCCTCTTAAAATACCATCATCTATCATGACAACATTTATCCACAAATTTGTTTTTCCGACTTCTTTATCGAAATCGACATTTAGGGTGTATAGAGTAGGCTGCTTAATTGTTATAAAATACCAAATATCATCTTTGTTTTCAGGGTTTAGTGTTTTAATAATTTTAGCCACTCCACCAGATTTTTCATCGGAGTAGTAATAATTCAAACTATTATTTATTACAAAAAAAGCCGATTTCGATGTAAAATGTTTTCTAAAGTTTTCAAATTCTTGAAGAGCAAGATCTTTGTATAGTATATTTTCTTCGTGTTTTCCCCAAAGAGTTAGTATTTTAGAGTTACTCATCAATCTTGATATGGTAAGTTCCTTGTTTAATATACCACTGATCCGTTCTTTTTGATATAAAACTGAAGTTTTAGCATATTTTTCTGCTAAATTTTCTACAACTATTGTATAGATCTTTTTCCAGAACATGTACGCAGATGTAAGAATGATAATGATACCTATTATTAGCGCCATCTTCATTTTAAAGCTTATAGAGTTAAATGTCATATTTATCCTATAATCAACTATTTTATTATGATCTCTACCCTTCTGTTTTTGGGTTCGGAAGTTTCATCTGGTAGGGGTATTAATGGATCATCTTCTCCATGGGATAAGATTTCTATAGGTGTTGTTTCCAAAACACCAGAGCTTAAAATAATATGTTTTACAGACTCAGCTCTTTTTAGGCCTAAATTATAGTTTACCTCTTTAGAACCTAAACTATCGGTGTGACCTATTATCAGAATTTCTGGATCTTTTCTTGATTTAATCTCTTTCAAAAGATCTTGAACATTGGCAAGGCTTTCTTCAGTAAGATTGTCACTGCCTGCAAGAAAATATAAAAGGAAGGATTTTGGTTTGAGAGGCTCCATATTTAGCAGATTTGAATATCTTTTTGAAAACTCTTCATCAGACATTAAGGTAGGTTCAGATATTTTATCTTTATCTATTGTTACAAAATATTTATTTTTATCTATGACAACTTCACCTTTTTCCGTTTTAACATATACCTTTCCTACCTTTCCATCTTCATCTGCCATAAGGCATACAAGATCTTTTTTTTCGATCTTA
Source organism: Calditerrivibrio sp. (assembly GCA_026415135.1). Classification (NCBI taxonomy): domain Bacteria; kingdom Pseudomonadati; phylum Deferribacterota; class Deferribacteres; order Deferribacterales; family Calditerrivibrionaceae; genus Calditerrivibrio; species Calditerrivibrio sp. The sequence continues at coordinate 83,391 of JAOAHS010000006.1, forward strand.
AAAGAGCCGATAGCCAAAACAACAGCAGTTGTCAAAACAAAAAGTGTAAAGGGTGTCATTGGCTTGCCTCCACAATAAACTTAGTTCCTTTTACTCCAACTACAGCTGAAGATGTTTTTATTCCTACATTATTGGCTGCTATCTTTGGTATTTTCCCAGAGTTAAAAAGTATTTTTCCAGTTTTAAGCTCCCCTTTTAATTCATAGGTAGATTTCTTAGGATCATATTGATAAGCTTGGACAATATAATGAGTGTTTTCGTCAAGAGTTATCATTGTGTTATCTTTAAAAACTATACCACAACCTGATTTGTTTTTTGTAATTATTTGATCTTTGTTTAGAATATTAAAACCTAACTTGACATCGAGTTCTTTGTTATCCCTTAAAACAATGACATTGCCATTAATGTTCCTAACTTTTCCAATTGTTTCTGAAAAAGATGGGATAGTAAAGACTAAGAAGAGAAAAAGAGTTATAAATATTCTCATAAGGCACCCCTTTTAAAAATCGGGGCGACTGGATTTGAACCAGCGACCACACCCACCCCAAAGGTGTACGCTACCAGGCTGCGCCACGCCCCGATAACAAATTTATAATACAAAAATTCAGATTTGGCAAGACTAAATGAGTTTTTTATAAAAGCCAGGGTTCTTATTTATAAAGAACCCTGACAGTATTTATCTTAGTTTTTCTATCACTATCCTGAAGTTATCAAACTTTTTAAGTTCATATTTATTTAAGTTTTTTATGGCATTTGCAAGGTAAATAGTTTTTTCCGGATATTCTACAACAACTTTGTCAACACCCCTGTCATTAACGTTTAAAACCCAGCTTATATACTGGAGATCATTTTTTAACTCTAAAAGTTTATTTAAATCGTTATTACCTGCTAAAACTATTTCTACAGTTCTTTTGTTTTGTCCTTTGATCTTTTCAACCACAGTGGAGATAAGCTCGTTGGAAACATTTGATGCTAAATTTTCCAGCATATTGTGAGTAGCGTCTTCAGGGGTTGGTCCCTGCCCTCTTCCAGAAACATATCCACTTGCTACAACTATTTTTTGGCCATTTTTATCACCGATAAGTCTGTAGGTCAATCTACCTGTAACCACATTGAAAGGTAAGGAAACACCATAACCTATGTTTTTACCCTGTTGTGCCGATAATGTTGTTTCTACTTTTCCTATCAGGATAGCGCCCGACATAAACTGATAAGCCACATTTCTAAATGCGCTATAGTTATTGTTTTTTAATGCACTATCAATCTCCATAAGGGAATATTTACTACCTAAAGAAGCTATATCCACTACATCAAGCCCTTGAGCAGATAGCTCATTTATCACCTTTTCTGACAATGCAGTGGTTTCATCGACTTTGTTATTGGGAAAAATAACAGGTATATAGACTGCTACAGATGTATTTTTAGCAAAGATACTTACAGCTTTTGCTGCTTCTGCTGGTGAAATATCTGCTGATATCTTGACCCAGTAAAGGTCTTTATCTTTACCTTCATCAATGATTTTATATTTGTCTACAACTCCTTTAACCTCTGACTTGATTGCTTCGTCCACCAACTGGGCATTTTGAACTATTGTCTCCACTTTTACCTGAACACCTGCAGCAGCTTCCAAAGCAGCCCATTTTGCTCTTGCAATAGCTTGAAATTTTGCTGCAGCTATGTCACCATTGACAATATTTGCTTCGCCAGTAGCTGTAACAGTTTTGGCAAAAGCAGAAAAGCCTAAAGATAGCACCATTAAAAACACTAGCAAATATCTTTTCATCATACACCTCTCAAACAAAAAAGGGGGATACCCCCCTTATATTTTTAAAACAGTTTTTTCATGAACCCTTGCCCTTCAAGAGGAGCTCTTTTAACTAATGTACCGACTTTTAATCTTTTAATGTTTTCAGGTTTACCTTCTATCTTTACCCATGCAGAATTTTCATCCACTTGGTTTGAGACGATTATATCAACATCTATTTTTGTTTTTTGACAATTCATCTTTTTTGTCATGAAATCCTGTATTTCCATAAATTCATATGCTTCAATTTTGTTACCAGGTTGAATTCCATCGGCTTTACCCAAACTTACAAGAGCAACCTGCTTGCCACCACGAAGTTGATTTATATATGCTTTCGCTCCAAAAAGATCAGAAAACTCTGGTTTAATATCATCTACAGACTCACCAAATGCTTTTTTAGCAGCGTTAACAACCAATTCTGGATTAAACGCAGGTTGTTCACCTGCAAGCTCCCTACCTTTTACCTTTTTACTCAATACAAGCTGTCCAGTAGAGGCATCGATCAACTGAACAGTCATCTCGGTATTAACATTCCAACCAACTGTTGCTGCATCAACAGCTGCTTTTGTGGCAGCTAAAGCTAAATTGACCCATACATTACCGGTGTTTGTATCATTTTTGGTTCTCTGAACATAATGAGCTTTTATTAGGTCAACAGTACCTGTTATTATGTAATCAACACCTGAAATCTTACCAAATTTAGTAACTGTGTTAGGATCTGCCATGTTCATCTGAAAACCTTGTTCCTGAAGAACTTTCCCCACCTGTTGTCTAGTGAAGACCTGTACACCACCTATTTTCATTATGGCATCTTCAACTGCTGACTGGGCATATTGCCCTAAATTAGGAGCTATTTCACGGTAAAATGTATTGATATCTGCTGAGTATTTGTGATCCTTTTGGGTAACTCCTGCATAGCCCACACCAGCTGCACCAGGCCCAACAACAACTCCTGCAACACCAGCAGATTTTGTAGTAGTCTGAGATTGGCCTTGAATTTGAGTATTTACAGCCTTCATATCACCATAGCCTGTGTTATTTGCAAAATCAACTACTGCAACTTTGTACTTTTTCCCTTGATATTGTGCTTCACATATCTTAGGAACCTGAACCTGCTCCTGATCAGCTGGAGTAATTTGCATTGCACCAGGATCCAATTTTGGTGGTTGTGCACAAGCAAAGAGAAATACTACAGCTAAGACACTTAGATATTTAAAAAACCTCATAAATCCCTCCATAGTTTTTTGTATTTTAATTATAACAGGTAAATATGAAAAATCAAATAAATTTTAAAAAAATTTTTTATTTTTTTAATTTAGCCATTACCTTTTTCAAATCTTCCCAGGCAGGTTTTTTCATTGCAGGATTTCTCAAAAGATATGAGGGATGGAAAGTTGGCATAACCAAAATCCCATTATAGTCTTGGAACTCACCTCTAATCAAACTTATCCTTTTATCAATATTTAAAAGATATTTTGTGGCAGTGCTCCCCAAGCATACAATAATTTTTGGGCATACTATATCTATCTGTCTTTTTAAAAAATTTATACATGCAAAAGCTTCTTCATCAAAGGGTGCCCTATTGTTTGGTGGTCTACATTTTACAATATTAGCAATATACACTTCATCCCTTTTATACCCCATTGCCTCTATCATCTTGGTTAACAATTGACCTGCTTTACCCACGAAAGGTCTACCCTGTTCATCTTCATCTGCCCCTGGACCTTCTCCAACAAACATCAATACAGCATTCAGATTACCTTCACCAGGAACAGTATTTTTCCTACTTTTACCAAGAATGCACTTATGGCAAGAAGATATCTCTTGTTCTATTTCTAACATTGCTTGAGTTTTTTGATCTTTTATAATAGTATTATCTGGTGATGATAGAAAAGAATCTATACCAACGATATCCTTATAAAAATTAAGATCTTTTATACCGCACATATTCGCAAACATAGTTGATTATTTTTGATGCTATACTTTGTTTACTCATTTTATCTATGGTTTCTTCTTTACCATTTATAAAATAAATATGTACTTCATTATCATTAGAATCAAAACCAATATCTTTTCTTGAGATATCATTAGCAACTATAATATCCAACTTTTTATTTTTAAGCTTTTCCAGTGCATTAAGCCTAAGGTTCTCACTTTCTGCAGCAAATCCAATAAAGATCTGATCATCTCTCTTATATCTTGATAATTCTTTTAAAATATCTATATTCTGTTTAAGCTCCAATACTAAATTTTCTGACTTTTTCTTAATTTTATGTTGGCTTTTGTTAATAACAGAAAAATCAGCAACTGCTGCTGACATTATCAAAATATCGTAATCTGATATTACAGATATAGTTGCGTTAAACATCTGTTCTGCCGATTCGACGTTTATCACAGGCACAAAACTTTTCAGATTGGTAGGACCAGAAATAAGGAGCACATCTGCACCATTTTCATAAGCAGCTTCTGCCAAAGCATAACCCATTTTACCGCTGGATCTATTGGAAATATATCTGACAGGGTCGATATACTCAACCGTTGGTCCTGCTGTAACTAAAACTTTTTTTCCTCTTAAAAGATCATTCTTTCTTATAAATAACCTACAGTATCTGTAGATATCTTCAGGTTCCACCATTTTACCTACTCCTTCATCTTTACAAGCCAAGACACCTGTGGTAGGCTCTAAAATGTGGAAACCAAAATCCTTTAGGGTGTTAAGATTTTTCTGAAAAATAGGATTTACATACATTTTACTATTCATAGCTGGAGCAACAACTATAGGTTTGCTCTCATCCCGAGCTAAAACTGTCGAGGTTAAAAGATTATCGGCAATACCATTTGCAATCTTACCTATTGTATTTGCAGTAGCTGGAGCGATCACAAATAGATCTGACCAATCTATTAGGCTTATATGTTTTATAGAATTTGGTTCTATATATACTTCAAAATCATCTATATATACCCTGTTGCCTGTTATAGCCTCAAATGTAAGTGGTGTGACAAATTTAGTGGCATTCTCCGTCATAATAACTTTTACATTGTGACCCCCAAGTATAAAAAACCTACACAGTTGGGGAATCTTATAGGCAGCTATGCCACCAGTAACACCAATTAAAACATTGTATGATTTCATTAATTATTCTTTTATCAATACAGGTTTTATTTTTTGTTCAACTATTTCTGACAACGCAATTGTAGTTGGCTTAAGATACTTTTTTTCCTGGGGTGGCAGGGTATTTTCCTTAGAACTGATCAATTCTCTAGCCCTTTGGCTTGATATTAATACCAATCTGAAACGGCTACCAATAAGCTCGTTTGTAATACCTTTTTCAATATCTACTACTGACATCTATTCCTCCATATCAAAAATTTCATCTATACTTTCTAAATCTGTAGTTCTTAAATGTTCTGCAATGTAAATACTCTCTAATTCTTTATAGGAACTTATTATGTCTCTATTAACAATTATATAGTCGTAGTCTTTATAGTATGCAATCTCTTTTTTTGCATTTTCAAGTCTTAAATTAATTTTTTCCTCTGTTTCTGTTCTTCTGTTCTTTAATCTTTCCCTAAGATCCTTCATGGAAGGTGCAATAATAAAGATATATATTCCAAAACCAAGCTTTTCTCTAAGCTGTCTTGCACCTTGTGGATCTATATCTAATATAATATTCTTTCCATTAGCAAGATTTTCTTCAACAAATTTTTTTGATGTACCATAATAGTTACCATGAACTTCTGCCCATTCCAAAAACTCATCCCTATCTATCATCTGTTTAAAAGTGTTAATATCTACAAAGAAATAATCTTTCCCTTCTACTTCATCAAATCGTGGTTTTCTGGTTGTATAAGAAACAGAAAAGATAAGGTCAGTGTAGTTTTGAAGTAGCTTATTGCATAATGTTGTTTTTCCTGCACCACTTGGAGCACTAATTATGAAAAGTTTACCTTTTTTAAACATAACCAGATCCTAAACAATATTTTGAACCTGTTCCCTTAGTTTGTCAACTATATTCTTACCTTCCACTACTGCTTCAATCACCTCAGTATTACCAGTTTTGCTTCCAATTGTATTTAGCTCCCTGAACAACTCCTGACACATAAAATCCAATTTCTTACCCACAGGAAATTCATGTTCTATTATATTAAGGAAATGTGTAATATGGGATTTCAACCTTGTTACCTCTTCTTCTATATCCATTTTTTCAGCATTTATTGCAGCCTCCTGATACAACCTTTCATGATCAATAGTATTTGTCATGAGGGATTGAATTTTGGTTTTAATTTTTTCATAGTTTTCAATTAATACAGCGTCTTTTTTCAAATCTATCGATTTTACTAATTGCTTCAATTTATCCAGTTTCTCCAACAGATCATTTTTCAACATATCTCCCTCGAATATCCGCATTTGGTCCAATTTGGATATTGATAACATAAAAGTTTTAAGAATATAATTAGAAATTGTTTCCTCTAATTCTTCATTCTCTTCAAAAAATAAAACATCATCAAATTTTAATAAATGCTCTATTTTTATATCATCGTTTATTCCATGCCTATTTTTCAGATCGTTTAGGATGGTCACAATCTCATTAACCATTAAATTATTTATTTTTGGTATTTTAGGAGTTTTGTTATATGTGATATCGACATATACATCTACTTTGCCTCTTACAAGCTTCTCCCTTAACATGGATAAGATTTTTATCTCCAAATGATTAAAAAGTTTTGGTAATTTTATTTTAGCATCTAAAAATTTACTATTCAGTGACTTTATTTCTATCTTTATTGAACAGTCTTCATAATTTTCAATTATCTTAGAATAGCCTGTCATGCTTTTGATCATGTTATATTTCCTTTATTGATATTGTTTTTTATAAAACATCTGTTATAATGTAATATAAATAACTATGGAGGTCAATATGTTTCCATCTTCATTAATATTACTTATATTAATAATCATTACATTGGCTAATATTTTCAAAATACTCCGGGAGTATGAAAGGGGTGTAGTTTTTAGGTTAGGTCGTTTTGTGGGAGTAAGAGGTCCAGGGCTTACAATTTTAATACCTTATTTAGAGAAGATGGTAAAGGTCAATCTAAGAACTGTGGTGATGGATGTACCTCCACAAGATGTTATAACTAAAGATAATATATCTATAAAGGTTAACGCTGTTGTTTACTTTAGGGTCATAAATCCAGCAAAAGCTGTACTTGAAGTGGAAGACTATTACTATGCCACTAGTCAAATATCCCAGACTACTTTACGAAGCGTTGTTGGACAATTTGAGCTGGATGAGATATTATCTCATAGGGAAAAGATCAATCAAGAACTTCAAGATGTTATAGATAAACAGACCGATCCATGGGGTGTAAAAGTGAGTGCTGTTGAGATAAAACATATAGATTTACCAATAGAGATGCAAAGGGCTATGGCAAAACAAGCTGAAGCTGAAAGGGAGAGAAGGGCCAAAATCATACATGCGGATGGTGAGCTTCAATCCTCAGAAAAACTATCTCAAGCCAGCAAGATCATGTCTGAAAACCCGCTTACTATACAATTAAGATATCTACAAACATTAACAGAGATTGCTTCAGAAAAGAACTCCACCATCGTTTTCCCTTTACCCATAGAACTTCTAAAAGTTTTCGGGGTCAAAGTAGAAAAGGAAGAGAAATAGAGACACATGGGCTACTTTTGTAGCCCTACTCCATTTTTTTAACAATTATATCAAGCTTTTTGTTTTTTAGTATTAATTTAATAACCAAAAAATAGATAGCAATGGTAAAAAGAGACGTAATTGCAATATAAATATCTTCAAGACCCATTTTTTGCATTATTAAAGAAACAATAACTACTATTAAAATAGGTAGTAGATAAGCAATAAAAGCAGATTTTTTCAGTTTACTATCATCAATGGTAACATTGATATTATCACCATCTTTTAGTAGCAAATCTGTGTAGATCTCAAATACCCTTTCATTATCCTTACCTGCAAAGGCGCATGATTCACTACAGTGGCTACAGGTTTTGGGTTGTTTAACCTGTATTGTTACTTTTCCATCTTCTTCAACCTTGAGAACTTTCCCAACATTTTCAAAGCGATTTGACATATATCTTTTCTCCAAGATAATTATCTATGGCAAACCTACTGTTATATACTTTAAATATCAATATAGGTTTTTTTTGTATCAATATCAATTCTGTACCAGGCAGTAGGCCCATTGAACTTATCTTATTTAATGCTTCCTTATCCTGCTGATCTATAGATTCTACAATATAAATATTGTTTATTTTACCATCTGTTAGTTTCATTGTAACCCTCCAAAATGAAGTATTAAATTAAGGATGATACCTGTAACAAAGGCAAAAGGTATAACAAAAATGAAGATCAATATAGCATCCTTAAAACCTCTCTCCTTTATCATTACTGAAAACTGAGCTACACATGGAACAAATAATGTCAAAATCACTACTGCAACAACTGTTTGAACAGGTGTTAACATATGTTGGATATCAAAAAGCCCCGCTGCGCCAAAATCCCTTCTAAAAAATCCATAAAGAAATATCTCACCCATTTTTTCAGGTAAACCAGCCCATTTTGCTGGGAATGAGAGCAGGTATGTTAAAAGATCAAATATTTTTGTAACCTTTCCGACCCAGATTAGAGCGCTAATATAAATAAATATAGGTATCACTTCGAATGCATACCATTTAAGCCTACTAAAAGTTTTTAGAAATACGTTGCCGATAATTGGCATCCTTAAAGGGGGGATCTCCATAAAAAAGGTAGCTGGAGAACCTTTTACTATTTTATTTAATACAAATCCCGAAATCAAAAATATTATCAAAATTGTAACAAACCAGATCAACATGTAATTGAAATTTTGCCCCAAAAGACCTAATATGACACCTAATTGAGCAGCACAAGGGATTGTTAAAGCCAAAAGGAACGTTGCAATATATCTTTCCCGCACAGTTTCCAGTGTTCTTGTAACTACAGTAGCCATAGTACCACAACCTAAGCCTAAAACCAATGGTATCACGGAACGACCAGATAAACCGATCTTTTTTAAAAAGTTATCAAGTACCATGGATAACCTGACTAAATACCCCGAATCCTCCAACATTGAAAACATTAAGAAAAAAGAGAATACAACTGGAAGAACTATGGCAACAGCATACCTTATACCAAGCGTAAAAATACCATATTCACCAGCAAAAAGATCAAAAAAAATACTTTCACCCAGGATAGTTTTAAAAAAATTATTGATATGTGGGTTTAAAATGGCTTCAAAAATATCTCCTTCTATAAAATCAACCAATACACCAGCTCCAAAACCTCCAACAAACTCATAAAAACCTAAATATAGAATCAATAAAACTCCTATTAAACCACCAATTGGGTGTAAAGTAATCTTATCGATGAGTCTACTAAACTGACCCTCACCGTAGAACTCTTTGTTTGTGATATTTTCATTAACAATATTGGTAGCAATATCATAGATAGTTTTTGAATAATCAATTCTAAAATTATTGTGATCGATTGTTTTTAATATTCTTGATATAAGATCATAATTTTTTTCTTTCTTTATCATATCAACAGAGTCTTCATCACCTTGAAGTAGTAATATGGAAAGCATTTTTTTTGAGATTTTGTAATTATCGGTAAGCAGTTCCTCCAGTTTAGTTATCTTTTCTAAAATATCCTCTGTATATTCAAGTGTAATTCTTTGAAAATTATACCTCTTCTCACAAACGCTCACAATCCTTGAAACCAGATTTTCCGTACCTATACCTTTTGTAGCTACTGTGGCAACAACCGGTATACCCAGATCATGTTCCAGATGTGGTACATTTATCTCAATACCCCTTGAACTCAATTCATCAAACATATTTAAAACCAGAATTACAGGTAAACCTGCTTCTATCAGCTGAAGAGTAAGTGGCAACATTCTCTGAATATTTTTTGCATCTATAACGTGCAAAATAACATCAGGAGATTCTTCCAATATAAGCTTTTTGGTTACCTTTTCCTCTTCAGTAATTGTTATTAAATTATAAAATCCTGGGGTATCTATAAACTCTATTTCGTGGTGTTCTCCAACTTTGCTTTTTCCCCTGATTATATCAACAGTTGTTCCTGGATAGTTAGATACAGAGACATATTTACCAGAAAGTCTATAAAACAATGCACTTTTACCCACATTTGGATTACCAATTAAAATAACTTTGTAATGTTTTAAACCTGTCATAGATCCCTCTTTTGTATTTTTGAATATCATTAAACCATAAAGGAGATGTTGTCAAGAAAAAATTAAGCTAATTTAACTTTTTAGGTTTAAAAAAAAAGCGGGGGATACCCCGCTTGTATTATTTTTGTTTTAATGAGGCATCTACTACTGCGTATGCTGCTAAGTAAACGATTTCATGGACATCGCTACCCCTCTGTAAAACATGTACAGAATCTCTGAAACCTTGAAGGATAGGTCCTATTGCTGTACCACCACCTACTCTGTAAAGCAGTTTGTAGGCAATGTTACCGGCTTCAAGATTCGGAAATATCAATACATTCGCATCACCTTT